>CAJXTO010000071.1 GCA_913061245.1 uncultured Oceanospirillales bacterium | reverse complement strand
TCCCAGAGCTGGCCGATAGCCCGAGGTAACCCAAAGAATAGGCAATATAAGTACCGGCGCGGCCGAACTGAGCGTAGATACAATTCCCGCCTCACCGCCTTGCAGCGCAAACATGACAAGGGTCATACCAACACCCATACCAATCACGCCACTCCCCAAGGTCTGGATGATGATCTGTCGCGTCCAGATCGAATGATCTCTGGTCACTTGTCGATTAGATACTTCATACACCGCAACCAAGGCGACAGCAGCAATTGCGACTCGAACAGCCGAACCAGCTATTGGATCGACACCCTGCTCCATGAGAGGTCGAGACAACAAAATACCTCCAGCCTGACCGGCAGCGGCCAAAAAGCCAAAAAAGAGACCAAGCGGCAACGATCCCTGTACCTCATCCCAGTGATTCGCAGACGAGCGTGTTTTCCCATAGACAATCGCCACAACAACGCCTGTTGTCACAAGTACGCACCCCAAAAACACAGGCAAAGAGAGAACTTCATCCAGATAAAAAATGCCTGCGATTGCTGTCAGCGGTGCATTAAAGGCAAACATCACTGCGTTACGCCGTGGACCCACGCGACGGAGCCCGGCGAATAAAAAAGTGTCACCCAAGAAAATGCCAACAAGTCCCGAAACGAGCAAAATTGGCAAAACTTCGATCGTGAGCGTATTGATACCGCCAGTGGTCAAAGAAGCCGCAAACAGAACTGCAGCCATAATCAGCATACGGATTCGATTAAAACGAATCGCGCCAAGTGCTCGGGAGGGTTCGACAGCAAGCATGCCTGCGATCGCAAAACATAGCGACGCACCAAGCGCCGCTAGCTCATAAATAGGCATTTACCAATCGAGATCGTCAGGAATCGGTGGATAGTCATCATCTTGCTCTTCAAGCTTGGCAAGATGCGAAAAAATTTCCTGGCCTTCAAGTCGCTCAATACATTTCTCCAAGATATCTCTCGGAACAATGCAAATAGCGCCATCCAATTCAATCAGGCCAATCATTCCGCGGGCTAATCGATCTCTCACATCGGCGCTGACCGGGAACGGCCTAATCTTTTTCCCGTACGGAAAGCGAAAATCAACGCGTTCTGCTTCAACACCCCGATCAATCACATTCGATTTCACCATGTCACGAACTTGAGCAAGCTTTTCAGCCTTTAAACGCTTCGCTTCACGATCAACAGCTAACGCCTGATCTCGCGCCTTTTTCTCATCTCTTGCTTTTTGCTGAGCTTCTTGAAGACTTTCCTGAATGCCTGGCCCTTTAGGCTCTTTTGACTCCACGCGCTGCTGATGCTTCGCTTGCTTTGCCTTCTTTTTATTAGCGACTCCGAGGGCAAGTAACTGATCCTGTAATGACTTACTCATGCGGATAATCCTCGTAATAGGATTCAGCTAAATCCTCAAACCGAGTGTACTGGCCCAAGAACGCGAGGCGCACTGTGCCGATAGGACCATTACGCTGTTTACCGATAATGATCTCAGCAATACCTTTCTCTTCGGTATTTTCGTTATACACCTCGTCTCGATATATAAAGCAGATCACATCTGCATCCTGTTCGATCGCGCCTGATTCACGAAGATCAGACATCACCGGACGCTTGTTTGGTCGCTGCTCTAATGAACGGTTCAACTGCGACAGTGCGATCACCGGACAGTTCAATTCTTTCGCTAGCGCTTTCAAAGAACGCGAGATTTCAGAAATCTCACCCGCCCGGTTTTCGCCGCCGCCGGCAACCTGCATGAGCTGAAGGTAATCGATCATGATCATGCCAAGACCTTCAGGGTGCTGTCTTGCGATACGCCGAGCTCTAGACCGGAGCTCCGTTGGCGTAAGCGCTGGAGTGTCATCGATATACAACGGTTTTTCATTGAGCAAGCTGAACGCCGAGGTCAGGCGAGGCCAATCTTCATCACTTAACTTGCCGGTACGAACCTTCGTCTGATCAATACGACCGAGCGATGAAAGCATTCGCATAACGATCGATTCACCTGGCATTTCCATCGAAAACACCAACGTCGGTTTTTCTGACTTAATGACGCAAGCTTCAACCAAGCACATTGCAAAAGTGGTCTTACCCATCGACGGACGGCCAGCGATAATGACCAAATCAGATTGCTGCAAACCTGCAGTCATCTGATCGAGTTTTTTGAATCCAGTTGAGACACCCGTAATTTCTGAATCTGACGCGTATAACTCGTCGATCTTCTTCAGAGCAACTTTCAAGTAGTGATTGACTGCCTCAGGGCCGCCTCTTGAAGGACGTTCTTCGCTTATTTTGAAAACTTTTGATTCGGCTTCATCGAGAATTTCGCTAACACTCCGGCCCGCCGGCTTTCTCGCGTTCTCAGACATCTCGCCAGCGACACGGATCAACTGCCGAAGGACAGCGCGATCACGAATAATTTCTGCGTAGGCTGTAACGTTGCTTGCACTCGATGCACTTGCTGCCAATTCTGATAAATAGGCAATGCCGCCAGCATTGTCCGCTTCATCCATTACATCAAGTTGTTCCGAAATCGTCAGCACATCCAACGGACGATTACGCTCAGCAACTTTAAACATAGCCTCAAAAATAAGACGGTGCTCTGGGAGGTAGAAATCCTCTTTGGTCACCATTCCAGCAACTTGATCCCATGTCTGCGCATCAAGTAATAGACCGCCAAGCAAAGACTGCTCAGCCTCTCTCGAATGCGGAGGGGTTTTTAATTGTTCTAGTGCTGAATCGTCGGCTGCCATACTTTCTCCATGAAGGCCCTGCATCATACTCAGTGAAGAGGGCTTCGACCAACCTCTCTCATCAAAGTTGTCAGTCGATCCTCAGAGATTCTGACTTTGAGTTGCGTTTCACCAAGCTCAGTTGTTGATTCCGATAGCACATCGGCCTCTTGATACAACTTCGCACGAAGCTTTCCTTCAGACGGATGCAGAATTAATTCGTGTTCTTCTGGTGCTTGACCAATTGCCTCAGCAAGTGCGAGACCCAAGTCGTCGAGACCTGCACCACTATTAGCAGAAATCCAAACGCGACCCGCTTCGTCACGACCAGGCGTGACCTCAGGGCGCATATCCACTTTATTCATCACGACGACTCGAGGAACCTCATGAGCACCGATTTCGTGCAAGACTTCAAGCACAGCCTGTTCTTGCATCAATCGGTCAGGATGTGCGCCATCCTGAACAAACATCAAAACATCTGCTTCGGCTGCTTCTTCGAGTGTCGCCCTAAACGCATCGACCAGAGCGTGGGGTAGATTCTGAACAAACCCGACCGTATCAGCCAAAATCGTCACTGCACCACCTGGTAACGTAATCTTTCGAAGGGTCGGATCAAGCGTCGCAAATAACTGATCTGCCGCGTAGATATGAGCCTCTGTTAGGCGGTTGAACAATGTCGATTTACCAGCGTTGGTATACCCGACAAGCGCCACCGTTGGGATCGCATTTCTGCGGCGCGCTCGTCGGCCTTGATCTCGTGTCTTGCGAACCTTCTCTAATCGACCTTTAAGGGAGTTCATACGAACCGCAATGAGACGTCGGTCGGTTTCGAGCTGCGTTTCACCAGGGCCTCGTAGTCCAATACCACCCTTCTGCCGCTCGAGGTGAGTCCAGCCACGGATCAATCGCGTTCTAATGTGATCGAGCTGGGCGAGCTCAACCTGCAATTTCCCCTCAAAGGTTTTCGCTCGACTGGCAAAAATATCGAGAATTAGTCCCGACCGGTCGATAACACGGGCTTTAACTTGCTTCTCAAGATTTCGCTCCTGGCTCGGCGAGAGATGGCCATCGAAGATCACTAGATCTGCTTCGGTCCCCTCAACAAGTGCTGCCAACTCTTCAACTTTGCCGACCCCAATGTAATTTGCCGGGCTCGGCCTTTGGCGCTGCGCGCTCAGCTCTCCAACGACCTCAGCGCCAGCCGATGTCACTAAGGAATAAAACTCTTCTACATCAGGAATGTAATGAGGCTCTCGGATTGTCACTGAGCAAATAATGGCTCGCTCACCGCCAGTTTCGCGCTCAAAGAACACGATCAAGTACCCCAGACAACCACGCCTTTCCTTTTTCTACAGGTATCGAATCGGATACCTCAATAAATGTATTTGTGTCAGCCCGCCACGATCGAAGCCATGTGAGCTGTCTCTTTGCCAACTGCCTAGTCGAGGCTTTCGCCTGTTCTTTCATTTCAATTTCTGAAAGATCACCATCAAGGTATTGCCACATCTGACGGTATCCGACACTACGCATCGAGGGGCATTCTAAGGTTAATTGTGGCCTTTGACGCAAAGCCGCTACTTCAGCCTCAAACCCACGATCTAACATAGAGTCAAAACGTCGGTTTAAGCGATCTTTCAATTGTTCTCGATCAGAAGGCACCAATGCTAGAACGGATAAATCAACCGCCTGACCGCCAATTGAGGTGTCTGCCTGACCACCTGACCAAAAAGAACAAATGGATTCCCCAGTCACAATTCGCACCTCAAGCGCACGCTCGATACGCGATGAATGATTGGGGTGGATTAAAGCAGCCGCCTCAGAATCAAGATCCTTGAGCCATGCGTGCATCGCGGGCCAACCCTCTGATTCCGCTCTTGATCGAATTTGCTCTCGAATGACAGGATCGGCTGCCGGCAACGCATCTAAACCGTCCAGTAACGACTTTAAATACATGATCGTCCCGCCAACAAGACAAGGCACTTGGCCATACTCCCATGCACTACGAATAAAGGTCTCGGCATGCGCCACAAACTGACCCGCGTCAAAAGGATGCTCAGGGGGTACAAGATCAATCAAATCATGCGGACATGCCGCGAGTTCCTCGGAAGTTGGTTTCGCAGAACCTATGTCCAAGTGCTGATAGACCATCACTGAATCGGCACTAATCACTCGCAAAGGTGATTCAGTTCCAAGGGCCATTGCGAGATCGGTTTTTCCGATCCCTGTTGGGCCTGTAATAACGAGGAGTGGTCTAGGATTCGCTGACATTGACATAGTCTAGCCGATCCTTGACTTGCGGTAGAGTCCTCACTATGATCCGCACCCTCGCAAACCTCGGCCCAGGTGGCGAAATTGGTAGACGCGCTAGCTTCAGGTGCTAGTGGGGGAAACCCCGTGGAGGTTCAAGTCCTCTCCTGGGCACCAATGAACTGTTGTCACCTTCTAAGCATTTCAGCACACTGCGACGTCTACTTATTATCATTTGGAAATCACGATGAACGAAGAACAAGAAGAGTTGTTTGGTCAGTACATCGCAGAGTTTGCTCTCGAATACGATCTCAAACTCAATGACGACGACATCATGAAGGCGATTGAACTCTTCGATGAGTGCACCGATCGCTGGAGCTCAGATTCCGATGCATCAATCTACGAAATCGCCAATGACCTGGGCCTCAAGGAAGATGATGAAGATATCGTCGAGATGATTAGCGTTGTTTGGAAAAAAATTCATACGAACTAGCGCCAACACCCACTCATTCTTCAGGCTCGCCTTTCGCGACAGCAATTTTTGCTGCAATAATTTTCACAAGTAATTCATCGCGATGGGCTTTCATGGCCTCAAGATCGTCACCGCACTGTTTCGCGTAGTCGCGAACAATCTCCAGCGTCTTTGGATCAAACTCAACTCGACCCGCCTCTGACCACCAACTTTGAAATGAGGGTCCGAGGTGCTCAACGAATGCCTCAAGTCCCCGATCCCCAGCAGCGAGTGAAAATAATTGATTCGGCCCATAAATGGACCACCGAATTCCCGGCCCGTTAGCGATTGCTTTATCGATGTCCTCTAGAGATGCGACGCCTTCTCGAGCTAGATGCAAAGCCTCCTGCCATACGACGGCCTGAATCCGATTGGCAATATGCCCAGCCACACTTTTCTTTAACTCAACCGGAACCTTTCCCAGCGATTCGTAGAATGCGCGAACACGCCCCATGACCAAGGGGTCGGTCGCTTTATTGCCAAGGAGCTCAACCAATGGGATTAAATGCGGTGGGTTGAACGGATGGGCGATCACGATACGACTGGGGTCTTTCAACCCGGCCTGAAGTTCCTCAAGTGTAATACCTGATGTGGAAGAGAGAATTACGGCCCTCGGATCCAAAAACGGCTCAATCTCTGAAAATAACTGATGCTTTAGGTGTGTTTTTTCAGGAGCATTTTCCTGAATCAACTCGGCACCCCGAACCGCATCGGAGGCACTTTGACTGAACTGAAAACGCTCAGTGGAGCCCGCAAACTCATAACCCAGGCTCTGCAAAGCTGATTTCGAACTATCAATAAACCTGATAATAGATGCTTCCATAGCCGAATCCGGATCATAGGCAACCACCTGATGACCTGCAGCAAGAAAAAGTGCACACCAACTTTGGCCAATGGTCCCGGATCCTAAAACTGCAATATTCACAAACAAGTCTCCGTATTAGACTAAAGTTTAATAAACCCCGGTGAACTTCTTACAACCCGGCCAATTTGATCAAGAGCAAGCAGCACACATCACCGTGAACCCAATCTTGCGGTGGTGTCAGACTATGCGGAAACCCGCACCGTATAAAGGTTTTCATACGAAGCACTCAAGCCATGACATCATTTCGTCACAATCATGCTTTCTAATTTACAAAGATACCGAGTTTGCGAGCCAGGTATTTGAAATCGTTGGAGACTCGCGTTTTCAAGTTGTAAACTACAGGAATCGTTGCTCAAACCGACTCTGTTCTGTACATTCTTCCAAAAAACCATCTATACCATAGGGACACAGATGTATTTAAAGCGCCTGACGGCTCAAGTAACAGCGATTGCGATTGGATGCGCTTCGTCCGCTATTTATGCCGATGCGAACTATACCCAGCGCGCAAAAGAACAAGCTGAGCGAGCTGCTGCTGCCGCTGCGATTGCTGCCGACCAAGTCGAGGCTGCTCGCGTAGCCGAGCCAGCAACGGCATCGCAGGGTGCAGAAACCAATGTAGCGCCTGCTGGCAACAATCCGAGCGCACAGACATCAACGAGTGCCCGCTCTTCAACACCAGCACAAACTGCTCAGACAGATTCAGTAAGAACTGACGCACAACAGAGTAGTGCAAGCGGTAACGGCCCAATGGAAGATCAACCATTGGTTATCGACGTATCAAATCTGTATGACGAAGATGGTCTCGGCGATCTGACGATGCAGTGGCAAGTACAACTTGCGAGCGGCGGTTGGCAGACAATTGATGGCGCGACCTCTCAATCATTTACGCCTCGACAGAACCACGTCGGACGCTCTTTGCGTGTCGTGATTCAGTATGTAGATGGCGAAGGAACGCTTGA
>CAJXTO010000070.1 GCA_913061245.1 uncultured Oceanospirillales bacterium | reverse complement strand
AATAAAAGATCGAAAATGCGCGCACTTAAACAAAACCACTTGGAACTATTTATGCGTTTGTGACCCGGCGTCTGAGTTTGTCTAGACGTGTCTGAGCGACGAAGACAAATTTGGAGACAATCCGTGTTGACAACCATTCGACCACGATCAGAGGGTGACCTCTGGCTGGCGCAGGCTGGTGGTATCTCGCCTGCACTTCTATTCAACCCGAACCGAGTTCGTGAAACTTGGCGCGCACTGCAACGTGCACTTCCTGAAGTCACGCTCTATTACGCAGTCAAATCAAATCCCTACCACTCATTATTAGCAACGCTTGTCGATGAGGGTGCCGCATTTGACGTGGCGTCTGCGCCAGAAATCCAAGCGTTATTGCCTTTCGGTGTGCCGACGAATCGCATGATTCATACCCATCCGATTAAAACGGAGCACGATCTCGAGACCTCGGTTCAACTTGGTGTGACTTCATTTGTCGTCGATAACCTCGACGAACTCTGGAAGGTTGCCCCTTACCGTCATGACATTACCTTAATGCTACGACTCGCTTTTGTTGCACCGGATGCTCCAATTGATTTATCACGCAAATTTGGTGCGCAACCAGAAGATGCGCTGCACATCATATCGGTCGCAAAGCAGATGGGTATTACCATTGATGGCTTGTGCTTCCATGTTGGATCTCAAGCAGCAAGCGCTGAAACCCATCGAATTGCATTGCTCAAATGTATCGAAATCGCTCGCGATGCGAAGAACCAGGGTATCGCTGATATTGAACGCATCGATATTGGCGGTGGGTTTCCTGCAAATTACTCAAATCGACCAGTTGATTTTGAGGCGTTCTGCGCACCAATTCGCGAAGCAATTGCCGAGGTCCCTGATCATATCCATTTGATGGCAGAGCCTGGTCGCGCTATTTCTGCACCGAGTATGACGCTTGTATCCCGAGTCATCGGACGCTCTAAGCGCCAAGATGACACCTGGTGGTACTACCTCGATGACGGCGTCTATGGCGCACAATCAGGACGGATATTCGATCACATCAATTATCCGATGACAGTCTTCACTGAAGGCGGCGAATCAACACCTGCTGTTTTCGCAGGACCGACATGCGACAGTGTTGATCGATTTGGGGATCAAGAGAGTTTGCCCGAACTCTCTTTAGGCGATGTGATCGTTATCCACGAGATTGGCGCATACAGCATCGCTACTGCCTGTCACTTCAATGGCGTTGCTCCGCCGGTCGTCGTTGATGTGCAGGACAACTCAAAAGCACAGCTCCGACAAGCCTAGTGGTGCGCTAGCATAAACACTAGCTCACAAGGGAAGTTTTAAAGCGTAGCGACAACATTCCTTTGATGCGCTAATGGCGGGTTTTGTGTATAGTTCAGCGCCTGTGAAGGGCCTATAGCTCAGTTGGTTAGAGCAGGGGACTCATAATCCCTTGGTCACAGGTTCGAGTCCTGTTGGGCCCACCATCAAACCGTAACAGTTGCAATCATTGTTGAGTGCGATGTTCAACCATAGCGATCAGAGCATCTAACGTCGCCAAATAACCACCTTCAAGCGACTCCCCGCTAGTTGATGATCGCAGCATGAACACCTTATCCATTTCAATCTTAAAACCTTCTTCCGTTTCATAGACAGAGGCAGATTGCGCGAACTCATGCCCAGGGTTCGACCGTGGCTTAAACTCCATGGCGAGATACCCTTCTAATGCACCAATAAATGCATTCGCTACATCGATGACTTCGCCATCAGGAATCCCTGCAAGTTTAAAAAGCTCGATGAGTTGTGAGACCCATGGAAGATTCGGATCTCCATTGCCATCAACGCCCATAATCAAACGCTGATGTAGCTCGGGGTGCTCAGACACCTCCGCTCTTCGAGCCAGAAAAATATGCTTTAACTGCGCTTGCCATGCATCACGCTTATCAACAGTGCTAGACCGCCGGGTTAGCACATATTCTGAAACCCAAGCTTCTAGGGTTGCCCCCGCTTGACTGAGGTGCCACGTAATTGTGTTCGGATAGACGTCCAAATCAGATGCGAGCCGCCTTAGTGACAGCGCATTCCATCCCTCTTTTTCAATAATTTTTACAGCAGCTTCCGTAATCAGCTGTTTGTCGAGAGCGACGCCAACTCTGCGGCCCATGCCATTCCTTATTATTAATCATTCAACTTTAAGAACAGTTGTACACCAATCCGCGAAATTTCTCTCGTTATTGTTTGCTGTACAATTAATTTATTGTACGCTGTCCAAGCGATGTAACGTTACATCTCACACCGTGACAACCGCTATACATAGAGGGCATTACAATTGAACAAATCAGAATTAATCACAGCCATTTCTCAAGAAGCTAATTTAAGTAAGGCCGATGCCGGTCGGGCGCTCGACGCACTGACTCACGTGATCGGCACAACCCTTAAAAGAGGGGAGTCTGTGGCACTTGTTGGATTTGGCACGTTCCAATCAAAAGACCGGGCGAGTCGCATTGGTAGAAACCCGCAGACAGGGGCAGAGATCAAAATTCCAGCAGCAAAAGTACCCAGTTTCAAAGCGGGCAAAGCATTGAAGGATGCGCTCAATTAAATTGAGCCAAAGAGAGACTCTTCGGAGTCTCTTCTTAACTAAAGACGTTAAACCATGCGCAAAATTAGCTGGTTACTAGCAGCTCTAACCGGAATCGTAATCGCTCGATTCGATCTGTCACTCACATCACTGATACTAGTGATCACGGGCTACTGCTTGATGCTCGCCATTCTGGCAATACCGCAAAAAGAGTCCTCTGAAATTTCTTTGGCACCTGTAGAGCCAAAACAAAACTCGCCCATTATAAAAACCGACACGACACACACTTTCGGCAGCGACAACCAAACTGAGGCAGGGCCTTTGAAGCGAGTCCTCAGTCACCTTGTCATCTTGTCATTGACCCTCGTGATTTTTTCTCTTCCAACATTTCAGTCCCACCCCTTCGTTCAAACACTTAACCAGTTCATCAGCTTTTAACTGAGCACATACACCTGATAAACAAAACGAGTCTGACGGGTCAAAACTGAAGTACACCCGAGAACGATTTAAAAACATAGCGCGACAGTTCTCCGAAAATGGATTCACTCCAAGCTTTTGACTCTTGGAGATGTCACGCTCGCCAGGCAGGAATTGAAACGTTAAATGCCAAGACAGCGAGTCTTGCGACCGTTGTTACACATACAGCCAATACGAGTGCAACCCAGGGCGCGAACGCAAGATAATCAAGACAAACCACGATCAAAGAACCTAAAACGGCGAGAGTGATGTAAGGCTGATGATCAGAAAATGCTTTGGGGACGACATTACAAAACGTATCACGCAAGACACCACCTAATGTACTCGATATCACTCCCATCAGGATCGCAATAATGACTGAAGCACCCTCAAATAATGCGATTTGAGCACCAAGCGCAGCAAATAAACCAAGTCCTATCGCATCAGGTATCTGGATCCACTTTTCTGTTAATTCAGCGTGCGATCGCCTGATAAAAATAGACGCCACAAAACACAGAACAATCACGAGCCATAATAAATGTTCCTGTTCCATCCAGAAGAATGGGCGACGGTCCAACAACAAGTCACGAAGCGTTCCACCACCAAAAGCAGAGACCCCGGCAACAAAACACACACCAACAAAATCCATTCCCACACGCAGGCCCGCAACCAATCCCGATAGCGCAAAAGCTACGACAGCAAAGACCTCAATCGTTGCCTGAAGGCCTGGCAAAAAAGTCGGGGTCACCGGATCAAACATGATTTCATGCTCCTATTCATTTAAAAACGCGTCAATACGCGCTACGACAGACAGCGCAATCTCAGACAGACACAAATTGTTGTGTCGCAATTTTGTAACAATTAAAGCGCATTATCCGCCTTTGGATAACTTCACCACCATGAGATTCCCGTAATGACTGACCATAAGAATCATATCTACAGCGACCAAATCGAAGCCATTCGGAAAGCAATCCTAGAGGCATGTGCCGATCATGACGTCTCTCGTCAACAACTGCTCAAAGACTTGCTATTGTGGGAAGAAGTCGAGGAGCACGCAAAAGACTCCAAGCAGTCAGATTGAACTACAGCCCAAAGCCCTGAATTCCAATCACATATACCCCTGTTCCGACTAGAATGCTGAGCAGGGGATTCCTGAAATAAGCATGCAGCAAAATCACTACCACAAAAGACAGCGCTGATAGCCCTCCTCGATCGATGGACTCGACCTCAAGACTCACCAGTCCAAAACACACCAAAACCACCATGATCATCGGCGGTAGAAGCCGTCCAAACTGATCCAACACCGAATGATTTTTCACTTTGGCAAGCGCAACAAATGGAAGCGCCCGGGTGATAAAAGTTGCAATACCCATCACAGTAAAAATACCGAGCAGATAGGAGTTATCCATGCACTCCTCCACCACGCACGCGAACCATGAGAGTGGCCAGACATAACCCTATCGCAACAAGCAGAAATTGATTGGGAACCAAAACATATGCCAAGCCCGACGCGCAGAGGGCAACAGCCAGCAGCCAACGCTCACTCATCGAGCGAACTTGCTCAATCAATAACACGAGGAACAAGGCAACCAAAGCAAACTCAAAACCTGCCGAGTCAAATGCAAAAAATGATTGCAGACTTGCGCCTAGTGCACACCCAAGCACCCAATACGATTGATTAAGCCCCGTCAAGTAAACAAAGTACCGCGTAGTTCCCGATGACTCAGGTGGTTTCGCTGTAATTAGGGAATATGTTTCATCGGTCAGACCAAAAATCAGATACCAACGTGAAAGCCCATGTTTTGGGTAGCGGCTCAAAACAGAGAGTCCATAAAAAATATGGCGTGAATTTAAAACAAGAGTCGCCACAAATGCCTCTGTGTAGGAAACTCCTGCAGCCAATAACCCGACAGCCATAAACTGCGCGGACCCGGCGTAAATAACAACACCTGCAAGCGGCGCGAAAAGCCAATGGTATCCGAGACTTTGAAACAGCACTCCGAAGGCCATCCCAAGCGGGATATAGCCAAACATAACAGGTGCCGAATCTCTTAAAGCCTCCAAAAAGTCAGAGGCGATAGGTTGACTCAATCAAGCCATCCTTTCAGTTCTCGACGCGCTAAATATTCAAGAACTTCCATACCCTCATCAGAGGCGTTTAAACAATCGAGAGCAATCAACTGATCGCCGCCGGCCTCTTGAAACGTTTCATTCAAACCAATCGCGATTTCCTCAAGGGTTTCAACGCAATCTGAAAAGAACGCTGGACTCACAACAGCAACCCGTTTGACTCCCTGATGACCAAGCTCTTCAATTAATTCATCCGCATAAGGTTTCAACCATTCTTTAGGCCCAAATCGTGATTGAAACGCCACTTTGAACTGCTCCTCTGGCCAACCAAGTGCCTCTCGCAAAAGACGTCCAGTCTTTTGACATTGGCAGTGATACGGATCTCCTTTCAACAAGTACTCTTTTGGCACTCCATGAAAGCTCGCGACGAGCATCTCTGGCTTTTCATCCAGTGCATCAATTTGTGACTGCACGGACTTAGCAAGAATTCGAATGTATTCAGGATCATCATAAAAAGGCGGTGCGACCCGGATGGTCGGCTGCCAGCGCATCGCTTTCAATGTATCGCCAATCTTGTCGACCACAGATCCTGTCGTACTCGATGCATATTGCGGATACAAAGGAACACATAGAATTTTCCAACATCCATCATCAAACATTTGATTCATTAATGAGGGAATCGATGGATTTCCATAGCGCATCGCAAACTCAACGCGTACCGAATCACCAAAGCGCTCTTGAAGCTTCTCAGTCTGCTCACGAGTAATTGTTCGAAGCGGGGACTCATCTAACTCGTTATTCCAAATCTCGCGATATGCAGCCGCCGATTTTTTGGGGCGAAACGTCAAGATGGGGCCCTGCAGAATCAATTGCCATAGAATTTGCGGCAATTCGACCACCCGCTTGTCACTTAAAAACTCGCCCAGGTAACGACGCATTGACCAATAATCAAGAGCGTCTGGTGTTCCTAGATTAATTAAAAGTACGCCAATTTTCGGGCTTGGGACCTTGGGGTGGTCGGATGGCATCGATGACATTAGATTAGATCTCGCTGTGTTAACTGTGTCAGAAGCTTTAACATCAGCTCAGGATCCTTGGTTCCACAAGTTTCTCGAGCTGAATGCATTGCAAATTGAGCACATCCTAGATCAATCGTATCGATACCCAGACGTCCAGCTGTCAGTGGTCCGATTGTGCTTCCACAACCGAGATCGGCTCTACTTGAAAAGTATTGTAACGGAACATCGGCTCGCTCAGCCGCCTGTTCAATAATCCCTTGCGTAATAGCTGTAGTGGCATAGCGATGATTTGCATTGACCTTAACAACTGGGCCTTCATTCAGAAGAGGTCGATGACCCTCATCATGCTTTGACGCATAGTTCGGGTGAACCCCATGTGCGTTATCAATTGAGATCATGAGGCTATTGACGCGAACTCGCTCGAAATCTGCATCGATCGTCGCTCGACGTAAAATCGACTCCAAAAATGGACCATCGGCTCCACTTGTTGAGACGCTACCGATTTCTTCGTGATCGTTCAAAACGATCATCGTTCCTTCAGCATCCTCATTTTGGATCAATGCTTCAGTCACAATAAAACAGCTCAACAAATTATCGAGACGCGCGCTCGCTAAAAACTCACCCTCAAGACCAATCACTTGAGCACCTTCAACGGGGTACGCACACATCTCAAACGCAGAAATCTCTTCTGGCGATCGATCCATCTCACGCGCTAACAAGCGTTTGAAATTTAGATCGGCATCTTTTTCAGCGCGAGATAAAATCATTGGCAACTCATCGTGCGGATTAATCTTGCGGCCACTATTCGCATCACGATCAAGGTGAATCGCGAGATTCGGGATCATTCCAACCGCACGTTTAAAATCAACCAATTCAGAGAGTACAGCCCCTTCATTCGCAATAGCCACACGACCAGCAAGAGATAGGTCTCTATCGAACCAAGTCGATAACAAAACACCACCATAGACCTCGAGCCCCAACTGAAAATAGCCCTGTTTTTTGATCATCGGCTCTGGGCGTACTCGCAGGTTTGGGCTATCTGTGTGCGCGCCGAAGATGGTCCATCCCACAACATCAGTTGGCTGACGCCATGCGACAAGGGCACCATCAGAACGCACAACAAAATAAGATGCTCCCGCCTCAAGCGCCCAAGCAGAACGCTCATCAAGTCGCACAAATCCTGCACGCTCGAGTAGCTCAGAAGTATTTGAGACCGCATGCCAAGGTGTCGGAGATTGATCAAGAAAATCAGTCAATCGGCCGATAAAAGGTGACACCATATGTAAATCCAAGTTGTCTCTCCGGGGGTTGCGTTCTAAGGTGTGTGGAAGCATAACAGGATAATTAAGGTTCAATAGGGTAAGACGCAAGGTGTCGATAAGAAGTTT
>CAJXTO010000069.1 GCA_913061245.1 uncultured Oceanospirillales bacterium | reverse complement strand
TGAATCCTATTTTCATCTGAACTCTCCTTAATATGTTTAAGGAGTATTACGGATCACTAACCATTTTTTTGTGACTAAGTTACACAGACCAATGGCTAACTGAGACAAAGCATCTCAAGCGCTAATCTTGAACAACAATAACCATAAGGAATATCGATGAAGACTTTCGTTACAGGGCTCATTGCAGCCTGTCTCACAGCTTCTGCCTGGGCTGCTGAGCATAAAATTGCATTTCATGTCGATCAAAACGACCCTCAGATCATGAACATGACATTAAACAACGTCCAAAACGCAGTGAACTACTATCAATCACAAGGCGATACAGCAACCATCGAGGTGGTGGCGTATGGACCGGGCTTGAATATGTTTGTGGCTGGCAAGAGTCCAGTCGCCGACCGTATCGAACGGATGAGCCTAGATATCGATAATCTGGCATTCAAGGCATGCGGAAACACATACAAAAATATGAGTAAGAAAGCAGGGAAAGATGTGCAGTTACTAGATGCTGCAGAGATCACACCCTCAGGTGTTATTCGTTTAATCGAATTGCAAGAGAAAGGCTATGCCTACATCAGGCCCTAGCGCTGAACAACCTGAAAGCTAAACTCTCGATTGACATCTGCAAGCTGCTCTTGCTTCAGATGTCCCATCGACAATCCATAGACACCAACGCAATTAGTGCCAGGATGTGGGTCGTACAATAAACGGCTTTGCAGATCTGCAAAGATAAAACTCACCATCAACGCACCTGGGTCAAAGCGTTCATAGATCTCAACGAACTGACCTGTACCTGGTTCAAAATCAAATTCAAGCTCACACTTTAAAAAATGCTCAGGCTCACGCACAACAATTGTATTTTTCCCCGCTTGAAGAGGGAGATAACTCGCGCCACCAGCCTTAAAGAATGCGACTGAATCGCCGTTGACAATGAATTCAGCGTCTTGGTTTTCCCAAAGCTTAAACCCACTGGTTCTAAACACCAGAAGTGAATCATGCGGCGCGACTTCAGCTTGAGCCGTGGTCTTGACTTGAGCCTGAGAATACCCCGTTTTGACAGGTTCAAATGCACACCCGGAAGCGGCTAACACAGCGGTCAGCGCGACACATTTTGCGAGGTGATTTAAACGCATTGAAATCCGTTCCAAAACTCAATTCGAAACAGATAGTTACATGAACTTCTTAAGAGATCAAAGATTTTTTAACAAAAAGCGCCGGATATTCCGGCGCTTTTATCTGTTTTACTGTTGAGCGATAGAGTCAACCATACGTTCGTCAGCAACGATTTTTAAGCCTTCTTGTGGAAGCCGGATGTTAAACATAAACATCTGCCCGCCCATATCAGCCTTCTGTTCAGCAACAGCACCGGCTGATTCTGCCTTGTGCTGCAGTACGCCGATGAACGTACTTTCAGACAGCGTCGAAAGCTCATTGATCCGCTGTTGGCCCATGCCTGCGATTTCATCACGGGTGTAGAACGTGCCATCAGACTTTCTAGAGACTAGCGCGGTGACATTCCAAGTCCCTGAGAATTCAGATGAATTCGCCTTCTTGAATGTTCCACCATAGGCAGACACACCTTTCTCTGCACGCGGGTTTTTCTTTCCACCAGCCATCGCGAGGAAATACCCAGTGTCTGGTTGTGCAGGCTTCATCGTCTTCGGATCAAGTGTAATCAAGAATTTACGCTCACCAAACTCATTACCAGAGTCTTCGTCAACGATCAGCACATCCGCATCTGCTGTCTTCACCCACAATAAGCCATCAGGCTGTGTGGTTTTTGCAGCGCCATCTTTCCATGTCGCATGCGTACCTTCACCGCCATGCTTTATACCTTTATCAGCCACCTTCAACGTCAATGATCCATCGATCGCCGGCAAAGTGCGCACAACATCAACAGCAACTGACTCAGGTAAATCACCATTGGCTTGACGGATTTCATTCACAAAGTTCGTCAATGTCACACCCAACATACCGCCTTTATTTGTCATGTTTTGGATGTAACGCTGATTGTTGACGTCCGGGTCCACTGCAGGATGTTCAGTCTTCGAATCACCAACAAAAAATGTGTAGCCTGCTGGCTGTTCGTTGGCTTGTTGCCATTTGAAGATATCAGTCTCTTTCACAGCGACCGTCTGATCCCATCCTTTCCACTGATAAGAGGTTGGGAAAAAGCGTGCTTCGAATGAGTCTGGTGCATTGGCATCGGTCATGTACTGATCCAGCATCTTCGTGCTGGTGTCGACTGAATCAATTCCCAATGAAGCAAAGTCAGCATTCGAGAGTGCCATTCCATAGATACGGCCATACAAAAGACCATTACGCGCCAAGAACTTATCGCGTGCGCTCGCTGATCCATTTTGATCGACAGGACGATTATTCATATCGACGCCCTTCTTACCCACATAAATCCGAAGTGGTGCCGGCTCAACATCATGGTTATAACCCGCCATCACTAGGACAACGTAATCTGGGTGCTTTGGATTGATCGGTAGAATTTTCTCAAATCCAGACTGACCAAGCGCTGGAACCGTGTATGCCGTTTGGTTGGCAATATCGACGGCAACCGACGCAAGACCTAACGTGTCATTGGCATCGACCCCAGTCCCTTCAAACATTTCGCTGATTTCCCACTCTTCAGCTGTCAGCCACACATCATTGGCAAAACCGACACCCGGACCATACTTATTCGCCGGTTCATACCAAGCCCCACAAAATGATTGGAAGAAGAAATCGCCTTCAGTCACTTGGTGATCTTTGTTGAACTCAACCAGTTGTCCATTAGCAAGTGTCTGGTTACCCCAGCGACCACCCTTTGAGCGCGGTAAAACTTCTTCACCCAACTGGTTATAAATACGATTGAATAAATGACCCGATCCTTTGACCATTCCAGATGCTGCATCATTATTCGTTAGGAAATTAGCGAACTGAGAACGATCGTAATCAATCGTATGAATATGTGATCCAGTGAACTTCGCTCCACTGGTCATTTCCCAACCGTATGTTTGTCCGCCACCGCGTTTTTTACTCATCGGACCATAGGACTCAGATTGATAAGCCACACGAATCGTCTCTTCATCAATCAACCAGGCCGCATGTCCATCTGGATACCCTGTGAGGGCCTTTTTAGTCTTGGCATCCACCTCACCCACAGTCGCGATTGGCTTCATCCGTCCTAAAAATGGAAATGCAGTATCCCCGCTTTGACCGTCACGTAAAAACGCTTGGTTAGTACCCGCTGTACTAGCCTCTGGAATCAGTGCTGTCACCTGACCAATTGTTTTCGTATCAGCAGCTACAGCAGTCATCGATGCAGCCAAGACTGCGATCGGTAATAAACGCTTATTACAGGTCATAAGACCCTCCTGTTGTCATTCCATTCGATTCAAACAAAACCCAACAACACATCAGTTGGAGCGTCTAATCTCTTCAGAATGGATGACAGTTTGGTCACAATCTTGCGACAATTTCGTGACGATTTGATCGGTCATCGATCAATACCCCAATGCCAGAGGTTTTTCATGCATCACTACTCATTACAAATCAAAGGGATGACATGTGGAGGCTGCGCTGCATCCGTGCAGAGAAAACTCGAAGCACTTCCAGAGATCGATGCATGCGAAGTCAACTTCGCCACAGAATCAGCGCGTATTGGTAGTCACAAGTCGCTTCATCCAAAACAACTCATCGATTGGGTCCGTACATTTGGTTTTAGCGTACAAACTGCACATCACGTTTTTAAAGCAACAGAGACTCAGTTTGATGAAAAGGCGCTGCAAAGCCTGCTCGAAACCGATCCTCAAGTGATCGGATTTCAGTTGAACCGAGAACTCAAGAGCATCGACTTCACCACACTTCCTGATGCAAATACACGTCAGCTCAAAGAAGCGCTCGAAACATGTGGCCTCAGAGAGGTCACCACAGCGACTGACCAAGACACTCCCATCGAGAATACAAGTCATCAACGTGATGTATGGCTATCTGCACTTTTGGCATCACCACTCGTGATCCAAATGATCGGCATGTGGCTTGGTTCGAGTTGGCATCTACCCATTGCGCTTGAGTGGATACTCGCAACGCCGATTCAATTCTGGTTTGGACTTCGTTTTTACCGAGGCGCGCTGGCCGCGTTAAGGCGTGGTGAAGCCAATATGGATACGCTGGTTGCACTCGGAACGAGTGTTGCCTACCTCTACAGTCTCTACCAATGGGCGACACTCGGATCCGGTGCCGTCGGCCATCTTTATTTCGAAGCATCAGCCGTCGTGATTACGCTTGTGTTAGTGGGTAAAACCATCGAAAACAAAGCAAAACAAAGTGCGCTTGAATCTGTTTCTGCACTCTTTGCCTTAAAACCGAAGGTCGTTATCTGTTTACGACAAGGTAAAGAAGTCGAGCTCAATCTGAACGACATCTCCTCTGGTGATGTTCTGGTCATCCGAGCAGGACAACGCATCGGCGCAGATGGGATAGTCATCAAAGGCGAAGCTGACATTGATGCGTCAGCGATGACAGGCGAATCACTACCCGAATACAAAACAGTCGGAGATTCGGTGATTTCAGGAACATTGGTTGTTAACGGCACCATCCGGGTGAGCGCTGAACGCGTAGGCGATGCGTCCACCGTCTCCCAAGTCGCAGAGCTCGTCAAAAACGCACAAATGGGTAAAGCACCCATACAAAAGCTCGTTGACCGAATCAGCCGCATTTTTGTACCGATCGTACTCGTACTTGCGACCGTGACCTTTGCCGGGTGGCTCGCATTCGGACAAACGCCAGAATTTGCGATCGCTGCCGCAATCAGCGTGTTGGTGATCGCTTGTCCATGTGCGCTTGGACTGGCCACGCCAACGGCCCTCGTTGCCGGCACAGGATTGATCGCAAAAAAAGGAATACTGATCAAGGACATACAAACACTTGAAGCTCTCCCTGATGTCGAAGTGATCGCATTTGATAAGACAGGCACACTCACCAAAGGTAAGCCTACGGTCACACATACAGAAGCACTCGATGAACATCGTGACACCTTCACTAAACGCTTAGTTCAGGTTGCTCGAGAGTCAACGCACCCGCTTGCAGAGGCTATCGTTCGCGATCTCGATGCGTCATCGATTGAATTCGTCGAAGTCGAAGACGCCATGACACTGCCAGGTCAGGGGATTTCTGTTGTGATCGAAGGTGCCACCTACAAACTCGGCCAGTTATCATTTGTTTCTGATGAAGCACACGATTCTGCACCACAGAATCAAGCGACTGTGAGCTATTTAAGCAAAAATGGTCGCGTACTCGGCCATGTTGAATTTTCGGATACAACACGAGATGAAGCTGACTCTGTCATCAAGGCGCTCAAAACAGACCACAAAACGACCGTCATGCTTACCGGCGACCATCAGTCTGTCGCCAATACACTCAGTCAAAAACTTGGCATCGATCACGTTCATTCCAAACTGACTCCAAACCAAAAAATTGAAATCATTCGGTCGTATCAAGAACGAGACCAACGCATCGCTATGGTAGGAGATGGGATCAATGATGGCCCAGCGCTCACTCAAGCAGATGTAGGGATCGCTATGGGAAGCGGTAGTGAGATTGCGCTGAAATCTGCGCCTGTCGTGCTCATGCGTGCCGATCTTCGACTCATTCCAGAAGCGATTCACTATGCGAGAAAAACACGCCTGGTTATCAGACAAAACCTCGGATGGGCATTTGGCTACAATGTGTTGTGTATTCCGCTTGCCATGTCTGGACTTCTGACACCATCCATCGCAGGTGCTGCAATGGCGCTCTCATCAGTGAGCGTTGTTATCAATGCACTCAGACTCAAATATTCAGACTAATCTTCTTTCCGAGACGTGATCGCGGCGATCACAATCCCTGCGATCATCAAGACTCCACCGATCGGGGTGATCGCACCCAAAACGCCGACATCCAAAATCACCAGCAGATACAACGAACCAGAAAATACCAATAAGCCAGCGACAATCAGGCGGTAAGCCCAAATCGATAATTGAAACGAAGAACCGCTCAATGCAATCAAAAGAAGACTCATCCATGCGTGATACCGAACAGCAGTATCCCAAGTCTCCAAACGATCGGGAGTCACCATCGCTTTCAGGCCATGTGCTCCAAAGGCACCAAAGATGACAGCGAGCGCCAATAGCCAAAGTCCAGTCCGCATCATCATGCGAGCCATTCGATGATCCCCCAGATCAATCCGCCAAATAACAGCACCACCAGACCTGCCAAAATCAGCATGGTCTGCACCCAGTCTTTGATCATGGCTTCAATTAAATCGCGCGTTGTTTGTCCACCAAATGCAATCCAACACACCAGCAACGATACCGGGAAAAAAGCGAGCACCAGCATCGATACAGCAGCAAATTCATAGAATTTCAACGCTAAAAACGGATTTTGACGTGGGAGTTCTTCTGTCATTGCGATAGTGTGCCATGTCTTTTCGATCGCGTCCTTTAAAGGAAGGTGCATGATCCCTTCCCAAGGATCATAGAATCCGTTAGCGTGCTCAAAAACAAGGAGTGACGGATGCGCCAACTTTTTCTTTGTATTGCCCTCACGGGAGCACTCACTGGTTGCCAACTGGTACCGCAAAAAACGAACCCTTTAGCCGCACTCGAGACAGCTGAAGGTCCGCAAATCGTGATTGCAGAAACGAGCGCACTCCTCTCTCAGTTTGCCTCGGTGGATGTCTTTCTCAATGGCGAGTACGTCGGGAATACGGGCGATGTCCCTGTGATGACTATTCCCGTCACACAAGCCAATAATCACATCGTCGCACAAGGCCTCTTTGCAGCGAGCTATGCAGAGTTTGGTGAACTCAAATTCGATAGCACAGACTCAAGCCATCACTATATTTTGATTGAGCCTTCAGTGACCGACAAAATCATCGTACGCGAAGTCAATCGTGCACAGTGGACAGCCCTTAGTAAGTAGGCAACCGGTTACGATCAATAAACCAAGGCATTAAAAAATAGCCCGCAACAAAACCGCCCAAATGCGCTTGCCAAGCAATCTGCCCACCCATGAACACGTGCAACAACACGTGGATTACAATCAGGCTGATAATGACTGATGAGGCTGAGCGGCCAGGGCGCCCGAGACGCTTCAACTCAGCGCGCGATGCCTGCAACCAGAAACCAATCAGGCTGAACACCACGCCAGAGGCTCCCACCATCGGAGCTGACGTGGTTTCGAGCAGACCAAACATCACACCACTGCTAATCGCTCCCACGAGCATCGTCAAAAGTGTCAGTCTTAACCCGAAATACACTGCAAGCGTTTTGCCAAGCGCAATAAAAATGACCGTGTTCATCAACACATGAATCGTACCTGCATGCAAAAATGCATGCGTTACCAACATCGCATAGGACTGGCCTGGGAAGAGCGCTTGATCAACTGCGCCTGGCGGAAACAGGAAATCCCAAAAAGCACCGTAAGAAATCATCAAACTTCGAAGGTCAAAGACACCGAACCAGCCACGATCGGATAATTGGGCCAAGCCCTC
>CAJXTO010000068.1 GCA_913061245.1 uncultured Oceanospirillales bacterium | reverse complement strand
TTGTCATGTCAGGTTGCTGTGAAGCAAGACATGAATATTGAAGTTGAACCAGAACTCTTTGGCGTGAAGCGTTGGGAATGTGAAGTGGTATCGAACCCGAACGTCGCAACGTTCATCAAAGAATTAACGTTGAAGCTTCCAGAAGGCGAAAACGTTGACTTCCGTGCCGGTGGTTATGTGCAACTCGAAGTGCCTCCACATCACGTGAAGTTCTCTGATTTTGATGTCGAAGAAGAGTATCGTGGTGATTGGGAGCGCTTTGGCTTCTTTAATCTAGAATCAAAGGTTGATGAGACCGTGGTTCGCGCATACTCAATGGCGAACTACCCAGAAGAGAAAGGCCTGGTGAAGTTCAATATTCGTATTGCAACACCACCTCCAGGAACTGATTTACCACCGGGTCAAATGAGCTCGTATGTCTTTAACTTAAAGCCAGGTGACAAGATCACGGTCTTCGGACCATTTGGTGAGTTCTTCGCAAAAGACACCGATAACGAAATGGTGTTCATTGGCGGTGGTGCTGGTATGGCTCCAATGCGCTCACACATTTTTGACCAGTTAAAGCGGTTGAATTCAAAGCGGAAGATTTCGTTCTGGTACGGCGCGCGGTCTTTGAAAGAAGTGTTCTACGAAGATGAATACGATCAGTTGGCGAAGGAAAATGACAACTTTGAATGGCATTTAGCGCTTTCAGATCCTCAGCCTGAAGACAACTGGGAAGGAAAGACTGGGTTTATTCACAACGTCGTTCTTGAGAACTACTTGAATGATCACCCAGCGCCTGAAGATGTCGAATACTACATGTGTGGGCCCCCAATGATGAACGCAGCGGTCATCAAGATGTTGAAAGACCTCGGGGTCGAAGATGAAAACATCATGCTGGATGACTTCGGTGGTTAATCCGCTGGGATCTATGAAAAATGCCGCCGTTATGGCGGCATTTTTTGTGTTGGCCTTACTTGCTGGCTGCTCAAACGAGCTTGAGATTCAAAAGCTCTCAGGCCGGACGATGGGCACAACCTGGTCCGTTGTGATTGCCAATCCAATTGCTGCGCACGACCAAAACGCGTTACAGGCTGATATTGAAGCCGTGTTGGCTGAAGTGAATCGGCAAATGTCGACTTACGATCCAGCCAGTGAAATCTCGCGATTCAACGAGTCTGATGCATTGGATACGTGGTATCCGGTCAGTGAGTTATTCGCAATGACAACAGCAAAGGCCCTTGGTTTTTCCGAAATCTCGGATGGCGCCTTTGATCCAACAGTCGGTCCGCTCGTGAACCTATGGGGATTTGGACCAGAAGCGGGTGCTGAGGCTTTGCCTTCGGATGCAGTGATTGATACAGCGAAGTCTCAGGTTGGCTTTGCCGCAATTTCGGTTCGTGCTCCTGAGGCTGATGGTGGTGCCGCAATCCGGAAGGATGCACAACGTCGATTGGATTTATCAGCAATAGCCAAAGGGCTCGGTGTTGATCAAGTGTATGAGCTCTTGGATGACAAGGGGTATGCCAATTTCTTGGTTGAGATTGGTGGTGAAGTCCGTGTGAAAGGCGATAAGGATGGCCTTGGCTGGAAGATCGCGGTTGAAAAGCCAATCAAAGGTGAGCGCGCAGTTGAACAACTGCTGTCGTTAAAGAATGTGGCATTGGCGACATCAGGGGATTACCGAAATTATCGGGAAATCGATGGTGTTGCCTACTCACACACCATCGATCCATCAACAGGCCGTCCGGTGACGCATCAATTGGCATCAGTCACTGTTGCTGATTCTGAATGCGCAATGGCCGATGGTTGGGCGACCACATTACTTGTTCTCGGCCCTGAAAAAGGGTTTGAGTTGGCTGTTGCTCGAAATATTCCCGCGATGTTTATCGAGCGGGCTGGTGATGATTTTGTTGTGAAACAAACTCCGCGGTTTGAGCGTTTGTTAGCAGGAGATGTGGAATGAATTTAGGTTTATTTCTCACAGTATTTGGTGTGTTCGCATTTTTGGTCGCGATCATGGCCATTGGCGTGATTATGGGCCGCCGTCCAATCACAGGAAGTTGTGGTGGGATTGGTCGAGTCAATGGTGAAGATGGCGAGTGCGCGATCTGTGGCGATGACCCAGCCAAGTGCGAAGCAGCAATCAATGACAAGAGTGTTGTTGGAACCGCGTCGTTCCGCGATGCATCGAAATCGCGTATCAAGGATGACTTAAAAGGAGTGTCGTGAGTGATTGACGTTGATGTACTGGTCCTAGGGGCTGGTCCTGCCGGTGAAGCCGGCGCCATGAACGCGTCAAAACAGGGAAAGAGTGTGGTGGTCGTGGATCAACGGCCACAAGTGGGTGGCAACTGCACGCACAAAGGAACCATCCCATCAAAAGCACTACGTGAGGCGGTCAAGCAGATGATCGACTTCAACACCAATCCGATGTTTCGGGAAATCTCAGAACCCCGGTGGTTGCCTTATCCACATGTACTTGAAACAGCGAATCGCGTGGTGTCATCACAGGTTCGTATGCGCTCGAAGTTCTATGCGCGTAATCATGTCACCGTGGTGCACGGGACTGCGAGTTTTGTTGATCCACATACCGTCAAAGTCAGCCAAGAGCAGGGCGATGAACTGTATCGTGCAGAAACCATTTTGATCGCGACGGGCTCTCGCCCCTATCGGCCTGAGTTTCTCGATTTCACAAGCGCACGAATTTACGACTCAGATACCATCTTAGAAATGGATCATACGCCGCGGCATTTGATCATTTATGGCGCAGGTGTCATCGGCTGCGAATATGCGTCCATTTTTAATGGTCTTGGACTGAAAGTGGATTTGATTAATACCCGTGACCGGTTGTTGTCGTTCTTGGATGATGAAATCACCGATGCGTTGTCCTATTACTTTAGAGATTCAGGTGTTGTGATTCGTCATCATGAGGAATTTGCCGATATTTCGATGACTGAGTCAGGCCTTGAGTTGTCTTTAAAGAGCGGTAAGAAGATTAAGGGTGATGCGCTTTTGTGGTGTAACGGGCGGACCGGAAATACCGATGAATTGAATTTGGAAGCGGCAGGGTTGTCATCGGATAAGCGAGGGCAAATCACCGTTGATGCGCAATACCGAACTGAAGTACCACACATCTATGCTGCGGGTGATGTCGTCGGTTGGCCATCGCTCGCCTCGGCATCCTATGATCAAGGTCGAAATGCAGCCAATGATTTCTTGAGTCGTCCATTTAACTTTGTTGATGATGTTCCTACAGGGATCTACACCATTCCGGAAATCTCATCAGTGGGTAAAACTGAACGTGAATTGACCGACGAGAAAGTCCCTTATGAAGTTGGGCAGGCGTTATTCAAGGATATCGCGCGAGCGCAAATCACCAATGAATCGGTGGGCATGCTGAAAATCCTCTTCAACCGCGACACACTTGAGATCTTAGGTGTGCATTGTTTTGGTGATCAGGCATCTGAGATTGTGCATATCGGACAGGCCATCATGAAACAGTCAGGTGCAGCCAATTCCCTCGCATTTTTTGCCAATACAACTTTTAATTATCCCACTATGGCTGAAGCGTATCGGGTAGCGGCAATTAACGGATTGAATCGGGTCTCATGACAGAAAGACGGGTCCTTGTCACAGGTGGTGCTGGATTTATTGGTTCAGCGGTTGTGCGTCATCTGATTGAAGCGACAGAATACGAGGTGCTCAATGTCGATAAGTTGACCTATGCAGGTAACTTGGAGTCCCTGGCCTCTGTCTCTAATTCACCACGATATCGATTCGCTCAAACTGACATTTGTGATCGGGAGACGCTGACAAATCTCTTTGCGGAGTTTCAACCGACTCATGTAATGCACCTGGCAGCTGAGAGTCATGTCGATCGATCGATTGACGGACCGGCCGCATTCATCGAAACCAACATTGTTGGAACCTATACGTTGCTTGAAGTGACCCGGCAGTACTTGGATCGTCTGCAACCGACAGCGCGCGACAGCTTCCGGTTTCACCATATCTCGACAGACGAGGTGTATGGTGATCTGCACGGCGTTGATGATCTTTTTACTGAAGAGACACCGTATCAGCCAAGCTCGCCATATTCTGCATCCAAAGCCTCGAGCGATCACTTGGTGCGTGCATGGTACCGAACTTACGGATTGCCTGTGGTGGTGACTAACTGCTCCAATAACTATGGCCCCTATCATTTTCCCGAAAAACTCATTCCGCTTGCGATCCTGAATGCTATCGAGGGCAAGCCAATTCCAGTCTATGGACAGGGTGATCAAATCAGAGATTGGCTGTATGTCGAGGACCACGCGCGTGCTCTTGTCAAAGTTGTATTCGAGGGTGAGATCGGAGAGACCTACAACATCGGTGGCCATAATGAGAAAACCAACTTACATGTGGTTGAGACGCTGTGTGATTTGTTAGACCAGCGAATTGTCGATAAGCCTAGCGGAATAGAGAGCTTTCGGGAGCTGATCACTTTTGTGACTGATCGCCCTGGTCATGACAAACGCTACGCAATCGATGCATCCAAAATTGAGGCAACACTTGGTTGGATACCTGTAGAGACATTCGAAACAGGTCTCGCCAAAACGGTTGATTGGTTCCTCGCTAACGAGACTTGGTGGCAACGTGTCAGAAGTGGTGCGTATCAAGGACAGCGGTTAGGCACTCTTTAAGTTTTCATTCATCGGTGCACTAATTTCTGCATCTTTTATTTTTCTGCTTTGTTTATTTGTTAACCAACTGATATGTCTCCGCTTCAATAAGGTAGATCTGCCTCTAAAAACATTGATCCGGCTTAAAAAGCAAAGTCGGATTAGAGAGCTGAAAGGAAAACTTCAGTGGGATGGTGACTTAGATTGGAGCCGGCTAGATCAAAGAGATTGATGTTTTTCAATCCTTGGGATTAAAGATCGCGTAACGTGCTTTGAGTTCAGTATAATTAGCTCATGAAATTAGAAACTTTACTTCGCGAATCCTTGATTCAAGACATCAATCCTTCATTTTTTGAGTTGGAAAATGAGAGTCATGGGCATAATGTGCCCAAGAATTCTGAAACGCATTTTCGGCTGGTTATCGTGTCGGACATATTCGATGGATTATCGCGTGTCAAACGTCACCAATTGGTTTACAAAGCAGCCGACGAGGCTTTGAAGCAGGGCGTACACGCACTGGCAATGCAGTGTTTTACAGAATCTGAATGGAATCAAAACCCTGAGCGGCTGACATCGCCGCCATGTAAGGGTGGAATGAAAAAGGATGCATAATGAATCAGCTGGTTGTTGCTGCTCTCTATCAATTTGTTGAACTTCCCGATTATCAATCGCTCCGTGAACCGCTTCTGGATACCTGCATGTCGCATGGTGTTCGGGGTACGTTGTTGTTAGCGGCAGAGGGAATCAATGGAACCATTGCTGGATCGCGTGAGGGTATCGATGCTGTAAAAACGTGGCTTGAGTCCGATGGCCGCTTTAATAATCTTGAGTACAAAGAGTCGCTCATGGATGCGGATGGTATTCCTTTCTATCGCATGAAAGTGAAGTTGAAGAAAGAGATTGTGACTTTAGGCGTTCCCGGTATTAGCCCGAAAATGAAGGTCGGGAGATATGTGAAGCCAGAGGACTGGAATGACCTGATTCTCGATCCAGAGACTGTGACGATCGATACCCGAAATGATTACGAGTACGAAGTGGGCACGTTTAAGGGCGCGATTAATCCAGAAACAAAAACCTTCCGTGAGTTTCCTGAGTGGGTTGCGCAAAACCTAGATCCTAAGAAACACAAAAAGGTAGCCATGTTTTGTACCGGCGGAATTCGCTGTGAAAAATCGACAAGCTATCTCCTTGAGCAGGGTTTTGAAGAGGTCTATCACCTGAAAGGTGGTGTTTTGAACTACTTCGAAGAAGTCCCGCATACCGAAAGTACTTGGGAAGGTGAGTGCTTCGTATTTGATAACCGAGTCACCGTCAACCACAAGCTTGAGCCCGGTGAATTTGACCAGTGTCATGCGTGTCGTCGTCCCATCACGGAAGAGGACAAGCAACGCCCTGAGTTTGTGATGGGCGTTCAGTGTCATCACTGTATGGACGAGCACTCAGAGGCACAAAAGGAACGCTATCGGATGCGTCAGCATCAGATTGAGTTGGCTGAATCGCGTGGCGAACGCCATGTCGGGATGGATGCGCAGGCTGTCAAAGAGCGTCAAGAGGCTGCTCGCCAAGCGCGCGCATTACAGAAAGAAAAACAACGTGAGCTTGAGGCTCAAAAGTTGAGAAAAGCCTAGTTCTTGAGCGGTACGATCACGTGCTCAACAAAAGCGCGTGCGCCTTTGGCGACATTTTCAGCCCAGTGATCTGCCGCATCATCGTTTGCATTGTCTGAGATGTACTTCCAGCATTGGAAATCGATCTCGAAAAGCCGAGCGACTTTAGCAAGCGCATAAGCTTCCATATCCACGATGTCGGTGAGGAGCTCAGGTGGAGTGGTCACAAAGTGATCACCCGTTCCAAGCGATACCCCCGGACCCCCGAGGTCAATATGCCCTGTCGTATCGAAGGGGGTATGGCCTAGCTCAAATCCTAAAGGTCTTACATCCATATCCCGCTGAACAATATGGTTGACGCGATTGAGACCAGTGATTTTTGTATTGAGAGCACCAGCTGTGCCGTAATTAATCAAATGAACGGGTCGTGCTTCAAGTACTGCTTCTGTTGCAGCAATTGCTGCATTGACCTTGCCAACCCCGGTGTAGAGAACGTTCCAGCCAGGCACCATGTGCGTTGGTAGTTCATCCTCGAGCGCGACAACGATCAGCGTGTTGTCTGGGGTAATGGGTTGATTACTCATCATAGACCTGCAAGCTTTTCACAGGTGCTTTCAGATTGTCGCGACCTTTAAGTAACTCAAGCTCAATGAGCACGACCGTCCCAACGACCTCTGCTCCTGAGTCATTAAGAAGCTTTTCGGTTGCTGCCAATGTGCCGCCAGTCGCCAGAAGATCGTCGATGAGTACAACACGCTTTCCGGCTAAATCGCGGTCCTTTTGAACAGCAAGTGTCGCTTCACCATACTCCAACGCATAGGACTCTTCGCGCACATCGCCCGGTAGTTTTCCTTTCTTGCGGACCATCACAACACCAAGATCCATCAATAAAGCGACAGGTGTTGCAAATAAAAATCCTCGGGAGTCGATACCAACCAATACATCTGGTGTCCAGCCGGCGATCGCATCTCGAATCAAATGACAGACCGATCTCAAGCGATCGGGATGTTCGATGATGGGTGCGATGTCGTAAAACAAGATGCCAGGCTTCGGAAAATCTGGATAGGTCTGTATCCAAGCGTCCAAGTGGTTTGACATGTGAATCCTCAATAATGCGGGGGTGGTGCGGCGTCATCCGCTCCACCGAGTTGTGACATTTGTTCGATCAGGGGCCTGACTAAAGTCGCTAATGCATGCAGCTCTTCAGTGAGTTTATCGCGATCGCGATTGAGTGATACAACCTCGCGGTTGAGGGCATCAATCTGATCTTCTAAAAATGCGATACGAATTTCGAGATCAGAGACAGTCGAGTCTTGGCTCATCGTCTTGTAAAGTA
>CAJXTO010000067.1 GCA_913061245.1 uncultured Oceanospirillales bacterium | reverse complement strand
TGGCGGAGAGAGGGGGATTCGAACCCCCGATACGGTTACCCGTATACTCGCTTTCCAGGCGAGCCCTTTCAACCACTCAGGCACCTCTCCGAAGGCGTCGCACTATACAGGCTGAAAGCGCCCTTTTCCAGAATCAAAGACGCGTCAAAAACGCTTCTGGATCAACCTCTGGTGGCGATGGTAAATCGGCAGCTGGCCGACCAAGATAGATCATCGCAACCACTTGCTCATTCTCATCGAGTTCAAGCATTCGAGAGACCTCCCCTGAATAGGTTACGTTACCCGTGCGCCACATCGCGCCAATACCCAGCATGTGCGCCGCGGTCACAATCAACTGTGCTGCACAACCAGCTGTTACCAATTGCTCACTTTCAGGAATTTTTTCGTTATCGTTCGGACAGAAAATGACAGACAGAAGTGTTGGCGCGCGCAACGCTTTATTTTTAGCAGCCTCAATAGCCTCTTCAGAGACATCCACAAGATCGCCATGCAGATAGTCACTCATGGCTTCACCCAAACGCTCTCTCGCCTCACCTTCAAGCAAGATAAAACGATACGGTTTAAGGCGGCCATGATCACAGGCTCTGAGACCCGCTCGCAAGATCAAATCCAACTCTTCGGCACTAACACCTGGCTCAACGACCCGCGGAACGGACACGCGGGACAGTAACGCTTCTATCGGCGACATACTCTGTCCTCTCATGTGATTTTTGCTAACGTTAGTGCCGAGCAAGCCTCGGTGGCAAGAACTTAATTGGTGCCATCGATCGAACCGGATTGATGTCGAGTCCACCGCGACGAACAAATCCTGCCCAAACAACAAGTTCCGTCGGTTTCAGGCAACTCAGCAAATCTTGATAAATTCTTTCAATACAGGCTTCATGGAAGCCTGTATGGTTTCTGTAAGAGACCAAATAAGCCAGTAACGATTCAGGGAATAGCTTTACAGGCGCTTTATATTTCACCACAACAGTCGCCCAATCCGGTTGACTTGTCACCGGACAGTTCGACCGAAAGAGGTGACTATGAAACCGTTCAGCCCCAGCTTGATTGGGATCAGTCTGAAGCAACAAAGGATCCGGCTCATAGACTGCCAAATCGACAGGTAACGAATCGATACAAATTCCCTTCGGGGCCTCGACAGCAAAACGCGAGTCATCAAGCGCATAGAGCACAAACTCAGGGCGAACCCCCAGAACGCGTTGAAGGTCATCAGTGACTCGAGAGACAAGCTCGGATTCACTGTCAATCCGTTCGTTTGCGAAGCTATTCAAATAGAGTTTTAAGGATTTGGATTCGCACAGATTCGGGCTATGAGCGGGAACCACCAATTGGCCGATCCGCATCACGGGCTTTCCGTGTGAATCGAGCCAGGACACTTCCCAACAATTCCACAGGTCATGCCCCTCAAATAAGGATGGCTCAATCCCTTCAACACCACGCGCAAGCGTCCGAGGAACACCAACCAATACAGATGGATCATAGCTGTCGGGCTGCTCAGAACTCTGCCCGAGTGGTAGCTGGCTCTGAATCCCTTCAAGACCCGTTGGATTCATTAAGAACGTACCCCGGCACCATTAGCCAGCAACCGAACCGCAATGACATAGGCCACAACCGTCATTGAAATCAAAATGCCATAGGCCCATCCCAATGAAATATCAGAGACACCCAAAATCCCAAAGCGAAACGCATTGACCACATACAAAATGGGATTGAGTTGAGCAACGCCAGCCCAAAAATCTGGCAATAGATCGATACTAAAGAACACGCCTCCCAAATACGTGAGTGGCGTGAGCACGAAGGTCGGCACAATGCTCACATCATCAAAGCGTTTCGCATACACACCGTTGATGAACCCAAGCAATGAAAATAAAACTGCTGTCAGCAACGTAATAGAGACGACAGCCAGAATATTGTGAATCGCTAAATGGGTAAAAAATAAGGACAAGATCGTCACGATGATCCCAACAAATACCGCGCGCGCAACACCTCCTGTCACATACCCCAGCAGGATGGTTTGATTCGAAATCGGGGAAACCAACATCTCTTCGATGAATTTGCCAAATTTCGCACCAAAAAACGAACTGGAAACGTTGGCATACGAATTCGTAATCACGCTCATCATGATCAGACCAGGCACAATGTAGGCCATGTAATCAAACCCACCCATCTCACCAATCCGCCGACCAATGAGGCTTCCAAAAATAATGAAATACAGGGTCATGGTGATTGCAGGTGGAATCATCGTTTGCACCCATATACGGGTGAAACGTCGAACTTCAGTGCGCACAATGGTCTGATAGGCTACCCAATTTGGATTCCCAAAATCCGTCGCCTTCTCTTCATAATTCGCCAAACTCATTTGCTATCTCCTGATGTCATCGAGACAAAGAGTTCTTCGAGACGGTTTGTTTTGGTTCGCATTGAAGTAACCGACACCTGATGCGCTGATAAGGCCGCAAATACTTCATTCAACGACTGCCCTTTATCCACCTCAACTTCTAACGTCATGGCGTCCGGTAACGCACACTCGTACCCCTCAATCACCGGCACAGAATCAATTGGTGCAGCCAAATCACAAACGAAAGTGACGGTATGCAGAGAGGCCAAGAGATCGCGAGTCGATGAATTCGCGATGATTTCACCATGGTTAATGATCGATACGTTACGACACAACGCCTCAGCCTCCTCGAGATAATGTGTCGTCAAGATAATCGTCGTACCCTGATTATTAATCTCTGTTAAGAAATCCCACATACCACGACGAAGCTCGATATCGACCCCAGCTGTCGGTTCATCCAAGATTAATAAATCGGGCTGGTGAACTAACGCCCGAGCGATGAGTAGACGACGTTTCATACCACCCGACAGCGCACGAGATGGATTGTCACGCTTGTCCCACAGACCGAGTCGCTTTAAGTAATGCTCAATCCGAGGCGTCGCCTCAGCCCGAGGAATCCCGTGATAGCCGGCTGTATTAATCAGAATGTTCTGAGTTTTTTCAAACTGATTGAAATTGAATTCCTGCGGGACCACGCCCAAATGTCGTTTTGCCATCCCAAAATCGTGGTCAATGTCATACCCCATGACTTTGACCGAGCCAGATGATTTATTCACCAGAGAACAGAGAATTCCGATGGTTGTACTCTTACCAGCCCCATTCGGCCCCAAGAGCGCAAAGAAATCGCCCTTCTCAACCGTTAAATCAATGCCTTTTAAGGCTTCAAACCCATTGTCGTAAGTCTTCTTTAAACTATTAATCTCAAGCGCGTATGACACAGCAAACTCATTTGTTGGAGGTGGTTGTAAAGCGTGCAAGGATACAGAGCTTAGTGGGTCGTTGCATCTCTAGCGACACAAGAGCCAGCAACATAAATCACCGTTTTCCCAAAAGTGACAGACTTGAGGGCGATACGGATTGACGATCTGGTAGGCGATCAAAAATCCAAGCACCACAATAATAATCAACGCTGTCCGATGCATCACATCATCCTTGCTACGTGCTGACTTATATTTGCGCTATTTATCGAGACTCAAGGTCAGAAACGAAAAAGCCCCGTCAATGACGAGGCTTTTTGAATTTGGAGCGGGAAACGAGACTCGAACTCGCGACCCCAACCTTGGCAAGGTTGTGCTCTACCAACTGAGCTATTCCCGCAAGTGGCGTCCCGTAGGGGGTTCGAACCCCTGTTGCCGCCGTGAAAGGGCGGAGTCCTAGGCCACTAGACGAACGGGACAGACCGGGTTGTTTCTAAACCCTGACCTAGTAGGGCATCAACGAAACAGGCGCGCATTATGCCAGCCGAGACGGGAAAGGCAAGCCCTTCACCGAAATTTTTACCAAGAAATCGATGGAGATTTTTCTGCAAGAACCGAAGCGGCTGCCGAAACAACCACACCATGACGCGCAGCCACACGAGCACGATCTTTATCATAGCCACCGCCAATGACAGTCGCACAGGGCAGACCGGCATGACGAATCCGTGAGATCACCCCATAATCTCGGCGATAGAGACCATCTGTCGTAATCGACAGCCGTCCCAATGCATCCTCGACATGTACATCACTTCCAGCATCGTAGATTACAAAGTCGGGATGCCAGCTTGCGATCACTGATTCAAGTGTCTCAAAGACAACTGACAGATACGCATCATCTGTCATCCCATCAGGACAGTTCACATCCAAATCACTCTCGACTTTTCTCACAGGAAAATTCTTTTCTGCATGAATCGAGCAGGTAAATGTCTGCGGGTCATGAGCCAAAATTGACGCCGTCCCATCACCTTGATGCACATCGCAATCGAAAATTAAGACTCGAGAAGCCAGACCTTGATTGATTAAGTAGCGTGCTGACACCGCAAGATCGTTATAGATACAAAACCCAGAACCTCGGTCGAAGTGGGCATGATGCGTCCCACCGGCCAAATGACTGGCTAGCCCATAGGTTTTCGCCAACTCACAGGTCCGCATTGTGCCACCGAGGGCTAAGATCGTTCGATCACGAAGTCCTTCACTCCATGGAAGACCAATCTCACGGATTGCCTTCGCATCAAGTGTCCCGGACTGAAATCCATGCACGTAATCGGACTTATGTGTTTCAACTAACACATCAATTGGGCAAGGTGTTGGAGTAAAGACTTTGGTATTTGGAACGTGATGATCGACCCAGTCTTTGAGAAGCCGAAACTTCGCCATCGGAAACCGATGGGACTCTGGAAACGCGGGGCTATACCCCGGGTCCCAGACGATCGGTAATCGATTCACCGACCGATACCGACGTACTCCCAGCCCTGTTCCCTCAGGCGCTTTGGATCATATTGGTTACGACCATCAAAGATTGCTCGATTCTTCATGACGCGTTCCATGGCCTTAAAATCAGGCTGTCTGAAGAGATTCCATTCTGTTGCCAAAATCAGCGCATTCGCATCTTTAACGGCATCGTATTGATGATCACAGAGGATGAGTTTGCTGCCGATCCAGGATGCATCAATTTCGTGCGTGATGGTCTCCATGGCTACTGGATCGTATGCTTTCACGACCGCACCACGCTCAACCAGTTCCCGAATCATCACAGCACTCGATGCCTCGCGCACGTCATCGGTCCCAGGCTTAAATGCTAAGCCCCACATACCAAATACCATGCCTGATAGATCCTCGCCGTAGGACTCGATGATTCGCTCGACCAATCGATGCTTTTGCATCTGATTTCGGTCCTCAACTGCTTGCATCAGGATGGGTGAGAATCCAACATCTTTAGCCATACCAAGGATCGCTTTTACGTCCTTTGGAAAACACGATCCGCCGTAGCCACAACCCGGGAAGATGAAGCTAAATCCAATCCGTGGATCCGAACCAATGCCCTTTCGGACATTCTCAACATCAGCGCCCAAACGCTCACACAGATTCGCCATTTCATTCATAAAGGAAATCTTTGTCGCGAGCATTGCATTGGCTGCATATTTGGTCATCTCAGCGTCACGAACACCCATAAACATGAGTTTATCTCGAGTCCGACTGAAGGGCTCATACAGCTCACTCAATACATCACGCGCACGATCAGAATCCGTCCCAACCACCACACGATCTGGCCGCATGAAATCTTCGACAGCAGCACCCTCTTTCAAAAACTCAGGATTACTGACGACATCGAAGGGGATATCAGCACCACGGGCCGCAAGTGCCTTAGCCACTTCTGCCTCGACTTTTTCTGCAGTACCTACAGGCACAGTCGACTTGTCAGCAATCACTAAATAATCAGTCATGTGCTCGCCTAAACCACGCGCCACTTCGAGTACGTAGCGGAGATCAGCAGAACCATCCTCGCCTGGAGGCGTACCCACAGCGATCATCGCCACCTGGGTGCCATCGAGCGCAGCTTTCAAATCATCAGTGAATTCGAGCGAACCGCGCTTGAAGTTCCGCTCGACGATGGCTTCAAGACCTGGCTCATAGATCGGAATTTCACCGCGGTTTAAGCGTGCCAGTTTGTCTTTATCAACATCGACACAGACCACGTGGTTGCCCATCTCGGCAAAACAGGCACCTGTTACCAAACCAACGTAACCGGTACCAACAACTGCTAACTTCATAAATGCTTAGAGTCCGTTCTTGTAAAATTTTTCATAACAATGATTGGTCGCATCAACAAATCCATCGATCGAACCACAATCAAATCGACGCCCTTTGAAGCGATACGCCAATACACAACCTTCTTGCGCTTGTTTCTTCAACGCATCAGTGATCTGCAGTTCACCATTTTTACCTGGCTCTGTCTCACGCAGCACATCAAAAATATCCGGTGTCAGGATATAGCGACCGATGATCCCCAAATTCGACGGCGCTTCTTCTTTTGATGGCTTCTCGATCATGTCGGTAATACGGTAAACGCCATCTTTTAATGGCTCACCAGCAACCACACCGTACTGATGGATATGGTCATCAGGGACTTCTTCGACAGCAACGATTGAGCAACGGAATTGCCTGAAAAGTTTCACCATCTGCATCAACACGCCATCACCATCTGCAATACACAAATCGTCAGCTAAGACGACAGCAAAGGGTTCATCACCGATCAATGTTTCACCAGTCAAAATCGCGTGCCCAAGACCTTTCATTTCTTTTTGACGGGTATAGGAAAATTCGCATGCCTCAATCAAATCACGGGTTGGCTGAATCAGATCCTCTTTACCTGTGCCCCGAATTTGATCTTCAAGCTCATAATTCATATCGAAGTGATCTTCAATTGCACGTTTCCCACGGCCTGTCACAAACCCTAGGCGCGTAAGACCAGCATCCACTGCTTCCTGCGCCGCATATTCAATGAGCGGCTTATTCACCACAGGTAGCATTTCTTTGGGAGACGACTTGGTCGCAGGTAGGAATCGTGTGCCATAGCCGGCCACAGGGAAAAGGCATTTATGAATCATCAAGCATCCTATGTCATGAACTTGTCACTTAAACGTCACAAAGATACCAGATTCAATGTGACAAATCGGTGTCAAATTACACTGATGCTCTCTTCGGCTCGGCGATCAGTACCTCTAGTGGAATACCAAGGCCACGATGGAGTCGACGAATCATCTGAATGCTCAAGCCACGCTTCCCAGACAAGACCTCATACACTCTATTTGGCTGGCCAATAAAAGGAACTAAATCCGATACCGTGAGCCCTCTCTGGTCCATCGCAAATTTCAGATAATCGATCGGATCAGGCTGCTCGAGGGGGTATCGCTTACGCTCATAAGCGTCAATCAAGATTGCGAGTGCCTCTAAAGTAGCCTCTTGAGCTGAACCAGGTTCAGGCTCTGGGTCAGCTAACGAGGAAAATCGATCTAACGCTCTCCGATGGTCGCAGTCATTCCGAATTGGGAACAAATCCATACTCTCAAATCCTCGAACCGTATTAAAAAATTGAACGCAATATTTATCGCGTTATGGGAGTAGTCCCATATTGGGATTAATCAAGGTCAATAATGACACGAAATACTGCCTAATTCACACCCTTTCCATTCGTAGGAGCTTGTCTTTGATTGAGCAATCTCGCTCGCGACTGCAGCAACCTTTGACCTAACCGTCCCGCCTAAGAATCCAACCGCAGCAATAGATGCCACAGCGATCAGGCCCACGATGACCA
>CAJXTO010000066.1 GCA_913061245.1 uncultured Oceanospirillales bacterium | reverse complement strand
TGCTTGCGCTTCTGGGCGTATTCTCTGGCGACGAGTGAAGCAATTCGCCATCTTGCTGGCAGTGTCTCCCGATAGTGGAACACTGCCACTAAGAGCAGTTGATACAATGAAGGCCGCGTTATCCAAAGGACACGCGGTCTTCTGCTTTTTGTACGAAGACGGGGTTTTGTTTGCTGACCGAAATCGTGACATTCCTCAAGGGGAAACAGATCCCTGCCAAGCGCTTCAAGACATCATTGGCCTCGACTCCTGTGAAGTGGTCGCATGCATTACCGCTGCTGAACGCCGAGGAATCCGTGAAGGCCAATTGATCGAGGGCATTCGCTTGGGCGGTCTGGGTGAGTGGACAGAAAAACTTCAGTCTGCCGATCGGGTGGTGCAATTTCGATGAAGTCAGTCACCCTTGTTATTCGTTCGGGCCCAACTGAATCGCTCGGAACCCGTGAGATGGTCGACATGGCATTAGTCCTAGCCACCTTCGAATGCCCTGTATCTGTTGTATTACAGGACGCCGGCGTTTCATGGGCATCTTTACCAATGATGCCTGATGACAGTCCGCTGGCTCTCAGTGGAAAGCTCAAAAGTCTTCCGCTGTATGACATCGAGCATATCTTGGTCGATCAAGCCAGTTGCGAAGCCCGAGGTGTTCAAATTGCTGAGAAGTTCCCAGGAGTTGCTTGCGATCGGGAAGCCATCCGCGATTGTCTCGACCACAGCGATGTGGTTCTGGAGGCCTGATGATTCACCTCGTTACCTCGACCTCCGCCCTTCATGATGTGATTGCATGGCTCACTGAAGACGATGTTCTTGTGATCGCAGGCAATGCTCTGAATTCGGCTCATGACCTGAACGCAGTACCCTGTCGGGCGATCACTTTCAGTGAAGACAAAGCGCTCTTCCCACACATTGAGATCGAGACCATGACAACCGATGAATGGATCGATCTTCTTGAAGCATCACCCTGCCGTACCTGGAGCTGACATGTCGCTCCAACTCGACACAGATGGTTATCTCGAAAATCTCAGCGATTGGAACGAATCAGTAGCACGCGAGCTTGCCAATCTTGAATCCATCGATCTGAGCCCCGCGCACTGGGAGTTGATTGAATTGGTTCGTCGATACTATGACGAGTTTGACCATGCGCCCGCAATGCGACCCTTAGTGAAGTGGATCAAATTGGAAGCAGGCCCTGACAAGGGAAACAGTATCTATCTCCACAAACTGTTTCCGGTCAGCCCGGCCAAACAGCTCGCTCGCGTGTCAGGCCTACCAAAACCGACGAAGTGTCTCTGATTAAGGCGTGAGTCGATCCGCTTTGATATAGGGCTTCAACGCCTCAGGCACTGTGATTGAACCATCCTCGTTCTGATAGTTTTCAACAACAGCGATCAAACAACGCCCAATAGCAACACCTGAACCATTCAGTGTATGGACGAGTTCAGGCTTACCATTTTCATTTCGATAGCGCGCCTGCATCCGACGTGACTGGAAATCTAAGCAATTGGAGCACGAACTGATCTCACGGAACTGATCTTGCCCCGGTAACCAGACTTCGAGATCATAGGTTTTCGCTGCTGAAAATCCGAGATCACCACCGCAGAGATCCACAACGCGGTAATGAAGGCCTAACCCAGTCAGGACTGCCTCTGCATGCGCGCGAAGTGATTCAAGCGCGTCCCAACTCTTCTCGGGATGTGTGATCCAAACCAATTCGACTTTGTCGAACTGGTGTTGGCGGAACATACCGCGTACATCCCGCCCGTAAGAACCAGCTTCAGCACGGAAACATGGTGTATGCGCAACATACTGAAGCGGTAGCGATCCCGCATCAATGATTGAATCACGGACCAGGTTTGTTAACGGTACTTCTGCCGTCGGAATCAAATAACGTTCGCGGCCACCACCATCTTCCGGGGCAATTCGGAACAAATCATCTTTAAACTTCGGTAATTGACCAGTGCCTTCGAGAATCGATCCATCCACCAACAAAGGCACATAGGTTTCAGAATACCCGTGCTGTTCTGTGTGCAAATCCAACATGTATTGGATCAATGCACGATGTAATTTAGCGAAGGCCCCGTGAATGGTAACAAAGCGACTACCCGAGAGTTGCGCCGCACGATCAAAATCAAGCCCTGAGAACAACTCACCAATCTCGATGTGATCACGAACAGCGAACCCAAAGTTCGGCTTTTGACCAACAACAGCGACTTCGACATTGTCATCTTCGCTCGCTCCCTCAGGAACACTCGCATCCGGAAGATTCGGTGTTTCCATCAGAATGCGGTCAAGCTCTGCTTGTACCTCGTGAAACTGTGACTCAATGGCTGCCAATGCATCACCAATGCCAGCAATCTCAGCCTTTAACTTCTCAGCCTCGTCTTTCTTGCCGTCTTTCATCAAAAGACCAACAGACTTCGACCCATCCTTTCGCTTGTTTTGTAACGACTCAGTTTCAAGCTGTAATGACTTACGCTTCGTTTCAAGCGCAAGGTATGCCGACACATCAAACGCAACACCCTTTCGTGCGAGCTGTGCAACGACTGAATCAAGATCATTACGGAGAAGTTTGGGATCAAGCATGAGTCTGTGTATTCCTTAAAAACCGAGTGAACGGCCAGCGAGCAAACCAATAAAACAAGCGGCCAAGCATACCAGAACACTCGCCGCGATATAGAGCCCGGCTTGGGTAAACCGTCCTTGCTCGATCAAAATAAGCGCATCGAGACTGAAGGTTGAAAACGTAGTCAGTGCGCCTAGAAATCCAACCTGAATCAGTGGACGGAGTGCTGGATTGATTTCTGTTCGCCCACCGAGCCATGCAACGAAGAGCCCGATCAAAAAACTCCCAATCACGTTCACAGTCAACGTCGCATAAGGGAATCCAGTCGCGCCAAGTCGAGCAGCACCCAAAGTCACGCCATATCGAGAGACGGCACCAAGCGCACCCCCTATCGCAATATACAACCACATCATTACTGCTTCTCGCCCAAGGCATAGATCACATCAACGCCTTCGGGCGGAGTGAACTGAAACAAAGAGTCGGAAGGCTTACCTTGCATCACAGCCGTCAACGTCACGAGCGAGCGGTTACCGAGGGCGTCCTCAATTGCGAGATCCAATAATCGACTCCCATCAAATCGAAGCACAATTTGGCGCGTCACTTCATCGGCAGCTCTTGGCTCCAGTTGGTACACCGCGATCGTTCCAAAGCGCTCTTCGGTCACCTGAAAGCGCGACCCCAACATCTCAAGATCACCACTTAAAATCGCAGCAGGTGATGCAGCCAACGCGTCATCTAATGGACGGACTTGAACTTGATACAGATCCTCATCGAAAACCCACAGCACTTTCCCGTCAGCAACAATAATCTGCGAAAACGGCGGATGTGTTTTCCAATAAAAAGTGGAGTCTGAGGCAATCGCTAGCTCACCTGTCATCTGATTAATCGGCGAGCCTTCGGAATCGAGTGTGCTTTGTTTGAAGTCAGCCGAAAACGCACGGTAAGGCTCTAACAGCCTCGCCAAACTTTCAATCGGTGACGCACTGATTGAAAGCGATAACAGAAGACATCCTATCCCGATTAAATAACGCATCAACGTGGTCCTGGCGCCAAGACTTCGCGGGATCCATTAGAACCCATTTCACTGACCACGCCAGCCGCTTCCATCGCTTCGATCATTCGGGCAGCCCGGTTGTAGCCGATTTTCAATTTTCGCTGAACCGCAGAAATCGATGCGCGTCGCGTTTCAGTCACAAACGCGACAGCCTCGTCATATAACGGATCAGCCTCGTCATCACCATCTAGAAGTGATCCTTGCGCGTCACCATCACCGGCAGCCTGGGCGCTAAGAATCGCTTCCTCGTAGGCAGGTTCGCCCTGAACCTTCCAGAAATTCACAACATTATGTACTTCGTGATCATCGACAAAAGCGCCATGCACGCGAACAGGCACAGGCTTTCCGGCCGGCAGATACAGCATGTCACCATGACCAAGTAACTGCTCCGCACCACCCTGATCCAGAACAGTCCGTGAGTCGATCTTTGAACTCACCTGGAAACTGATTCGGCTTGGTACGTTGGCCTTAATCAACCCAGTAATGACATCCACAGACGGACGCTGCGTTGCAAGAATCAAATGAATACCAGCTGCACGCGCTTTTTGCGCAAGTCGTGCAATCAACTGATCCACTTTTTTACCAACAATCATCATCATGTCGGCAAATTCATCGATCACGACAACGATAAATGGCATTGTCTTCAGATTCGGTGCAGCCTCATTCGGATCAAAGCCCGACGGAATAAAAGTTGGATCAACAATGGGCTCACCACGCTCCTCATGCTCCCGAATCTTTTGGTTGTAACCTTCAAGATTTCGGACCCCGAGTGCAGCCATCAGTTTGTACCGACGCTCCATCTCGCCAACACACCAGCGAAGTGCATTTGCTGCATCCTTCATATCCGTGACAACAGGCGCCAACAAATGTGGAATCCCCTCATAGATTGAGAGCTCCAACATCTTTGGATCAACCAGAATCAGACGCAAATCTTCAGGCCGCGCTTTGTACAGCATCGAAAGCAACATCGCGTTAACGCCGACAGACTTACCAGAGCCTGTCGTACCCGCCACCAATAAATGCGGCATCTTCGCCAGATTGGCACAAGCAGCCTGACCCGAAATATCGTGGCCTAAGGCCAGTGACAACACCGATGGATCCTTGGTGTAGGCATCACTTCCAAGAATCTGCGACAAACGCACCATCTCTCGATGCTGGTTGGGAATCTCAATACCAACCGTGCTCTTCCCCGGGATCACTTCAACCACACGGACACTGATCACGGCTAAGCTTCGGGCGAGATCTTTTGCCAGATTCGTAATCCGAGAGACTTTGACACCAGGGGCTGGATCAATTTCAAAACGCGTCACTACTGGACCCGGATTAATCGCAACAATCTCGGCTTCAACACCAAATTCCCCAAGACGTCTGACTAGCAAATCGCCCATCTCGGTTAACTCATCTTGAGAGAATCCTTTATCTGACGGCGGATCAGCCGGATCTAGCAAAGACAAGTCAGGTAATGCCATCTGTCCGGCGACTGCTTTACTCGCTTTCACCGCTGGCTTTTTGGGAGCCGGAACCGGCTCGTCATCGAGCAGAGTCTGCGCTTCATTCAGCGGGGCAATCGTGATGTTCCGCTCGACAAGCTCAGGGGCTGTGTCTGCGCCAATCACTGGATCACGACGGCCACTCTCCATTCCATCTAACGCCGACAAATCAAGACGCGGTCCTTCGTTGACAGAAGGCTCTTCTAGATTCTCTTCCGGCATCGACTCTTCAGGACGATAAATATCCCGAGTTGCTTTCAATCCCAAAAGCTCAGCTTCAATTTGTGCCACATCGGCTTCAGGTGGTCTTGGCGCAACCTTAGTCAACGTATTGCGAACGGTTTTTGGAAGAATCGCTCGATTGATGGGGGCCAGTAAACGACCCAACCATGACCGTCGACTTTCAATACTTAACTGCGCAGGCTGGCTCTTTCCACTTAACAGACCAGACACCGAACGACCTGTTTCCAATACGACATACCCCAGGCCTGCAAGCACATCAGGCCACGATAACGAGAAGACGATGGTCAACCCGACCAAACTCAGAACAAGTCCACCAAGGGCCGTTCCCGTGACGCCAAAGTCGCCAACCAAACCCTGATTCAATACGCCGCCCAAAATACCGCCACCAGTTGTTCCGATGGGCAACCAGTCTGACCCCGCCCCAACATGCAAGCCAAGCACAATACAGAGACCAGGAATCAAGAGCATGAGACCCAGCGCTCTCGCGATCCAAATCCGCCCATCTTGAGTACCACGAACAACCCAACGAACGACAATCATAGGGAGCCATGCAACGGCAAAAGCCGTATAACCAAACCACGACAACAACCAGTCAGAGACAAACGCACCCACTGGACCAATCGCATTATGAACATCACTAATCGCACCTTGATATGACCAACCTGGGTCTTTCACATCAAAGGAAAGCAACGCTAAAAAAATAAAAATTGATAAGGCAACGCCAAAAAGCCACGTGACTTCGCGGATTAAGCGGCTATACCAGAGCTGAGATGTGGATTCGTTCAACCGAACTCCTTGGAGGATGGACTCATGACCTTTAATCTATACGCCTGAAAAGACATTCGCGAAGTTTAACAGAGAAGGACACATCAATCGTGCATCATCAACTTATCATTCTTGGGTCAGGTCCTGCCGGATGGACAGCAGCCGTTTACGCCGCTCGCGCTGGCCTTTCTCCTGTCGTGATCACAGGAACACAGGTCGGAGGTCAGCTGACGACAACCACAGAAGTCGAAAACTGGCCAGGTGGTGTTGCTGATTTACAGGGCCCACAGTTGATGATGGATATGCAAGCTCATGCGGAACGGTTTGATACCGAAGTCATCAACGATCACATCCATACAGCGAACCTTCAACAGAAGCCGTTTGAACTCATTGGTGATCAAGGCACCTACACTTGCGACGCGTTAATCATCTCAACCGGCGCGAGTGCTCAATATCTTGGCCTTGAATCTGAAGAAGCCTTCAAAGGACGCGGCGTCTCAGCCTGTGCGACCTGTGATGGATTCTTCTATCGTGGACGCTCAGTTGCTGTTGTTGGTGGAGGTAATACAGCGGTTGAAGAAGCGCTCTACCTCGCGAATCTTGCTGACTCAGTGAAGCTCATCCACCGTCGTGACTCACTGCGCGCGGAAAAAATCTTACAAGACCGTTTGCACGCAAAAGACAACATCGAAGTCATTTGGAATCACCAGCTCGATGAGGTCATGGGTGATGATGCGGGTGTCACAGGCCTTCGCCTGAAATCAACGCAAGATGACTCAACACAAGAAATCGATGTGCACGGCGTCTTCATCGCAATCGGCCACAAACCCAATACAGACCTGTTCGCCGGTCAACTCGAGATGAATGGCGGGTATTTGATCGTCCGCTCTGGCCTTGATGGATTTGCAACTGAAACGTCGGTCCCTGGTGTATTTGCAGCAGGTGATGTGGCTGATCACATTTATCGTCAGGCCATCACATCGGCAGGCTTTGGCTGTATGGCTGCTCTCGATGCCGAGCGTTACCTCGACGAGTCTGGACACTGATCCCCTGGATTCCTCCCCACATCCTGGATTTTCCAGATGTGACTGAAGCACTCGACGACCCAAATGGGTTGTTGTGTGCTGGGGGTGACTTATCACCCGAACGCTTAAAGCTCGCCTACTCTCGAGGCATTTTCCCTTGGTTCTCTGAAGGCGAACCGATTCTCTGGTGGAGCCCGGATCCACGCCTTGTTCTTGAACCGTCAGCTTTTAAATTTCGACGAAGCCTTAAACAAGCCATCAAAAAGCAGGGATTTGAGATTCGAATCAATACCGATTTTGAAACGCTAATTCGTTTGTGCGCTTCGACACGCCAAGATCGTGAAGGGACTTGGATCACCGAAGAGATGATCAACGCATATACCTCTCTAAACCGCCAAGGCCACGCCATCTCCTTTGAGACATATCGCGATAATGAACTCGTCGGGGGGCTCTACGGTGTGAAACTTGGACGCGTGCTATTTGGTGAGTCAATGGTCTCGCTCATACCCGACGCATCGAAAGCAGCATTGGCTCTACTTTGCCAAGAATCTGACCTACATCAGATTGAGCTCATTGATTGTCAGGTCCCGACATCGCATCTTGAGTCACTCGGTGCTAGCCTCATCACTCGTGCTGAATTTAT
>CAJXTO010000065.1 GCA_913061245.1 uncultured Oceanospirillales bacterium | reverse complement strand
ATACGAATTTCGAGATCAGAGACAGTCGAGTCTTGGCTCATCGTCTTGTAAAGTACTCCGCTAGACCATACTTTTTAATTACTTTGCTATTTGGAGTTTCTCATGCGTAAGCCACTAGGCCAACTGTTCTTGTCACTTGTTTTGTCGATCATTGGCGCATTCGTTCTGATGTTTTTACTGCCATCATTCGGAATGGAACCAAAAGCAGGTTCAGAAATGGAAGCTGGTGTACTCATTGCGATCGTCATCGTAGTGGTACTGTATGCGCAGGGCGCTCTGCAATCAGTGATCGCAAATCGTCGTTTTGTCGAATCCGTTCCAACAGGTCCTCGCGAGGAGGGTACTGTGAAGTGGTTTAATTCCACCAAGGGGTTCGGTTTTATCACACGTGAAGATGGCGAAGATGTATTCGTTCATTATCGCTCGATTCGTGGCAGAAACCGCTACCTTCTGCGCGAGGGCGCGACGGTGAGCTATGTACTTGGTCGCTCTGGCAAAGGGCCGCAGGCTGAGGATGTTGACCTGGCTGACTAATTAGCCGATCAGCTCAGTCATCAGTCCTTTATACAGATCTTTAAGGCGAGGTAGGTCATCTATTTTGACCTCTTCGTCGATCTTGTGGATTGACCGGTTAATCGGACCAAGCTCAATGAGTTCACAGCCGAGCTTGGCAATAAATCGGCCGTCTGAGGTTCCGCCACCTGTAGAGAGATCAGTCTCAATCCCTGTTTGTTCGCGAATGACCTTACTTGTTACGCTAGTCAAAGTGCCATGCTGAGTCAGGAACGGTTCGCCGGACAAATTCCACTCAATAGATGCTTCCATCCCAAGCGTATCAATCAATTGCTCAACCATGTCTTCGATGCGTTCGGCTGATGTTGATGTTGAGAAGCGCCAGTTGCACCGAAATGCTGCGGTTCCGGGAACCACATTGGTCGCTCCGGTTCCTGCATTGATATTGGAGACCTGAAAACTTGTGGGTGGGAAATAGTCGTTTGACTCACTATCCCAGTCTGTCGCCACAAGATCTGCAATTAAGCGTGATGCATGATGGATTGGGTTATCCACGAGCTCTGGGTAGGCCACGTGCCCTTGGGTTCCATGCACTGTGATGAATGCATTGAGTGATCCGCGTCTTCCGACACGCACCACATCGCCAAGCGCATCTTTCGAACTGGGTTCACCAACAACGCAGTAATCAATTGCAGGTTCACCTGACTGCGCTTGTCGTTTGGCTAATTCTTCAACCACGGCGACCGTTCCATCAGTGGCTGGTCCTTCCTCATCGCTTGTCAGGAGAAAACTAATCCGCCCGGCAGGCTGTGGTGTTTTTGCAAGAAATTCTTCGCAGGCCACGACCATTGCAGCCAGTGATGATTTCATGTCAGCTGCACCACGGCCTCTGAGATGTCCATCTTGAGTTACTGTTGGAATAAACGGATCAGAAGACCACTCTTTTAAGTCTCCCGTTGGCACCACATCTGTGTGTCCTGCAAAGCAAAGCATAGGCCCTTGTTGCCCAAAGGTGGCCCATAAGTTTGAGACACCCTGGCGATCGATCCGCTCGAGTTGAAAACCTAAGCGCTCGAGCCGTGTGCCGATCACAGTCAAGCATCCAGCATCATTAGGTGTAACTGACTCGCGGCGAATCAGTTCTTCGGCTAACTCAAGCACAGGGCAGGTCATGGACGTCCTTAATTATTCGCGTGTAGTTCGTCGTTAAGCGCAATGGCTGACTTATTCGCTAAGCACTCAATTTCACCAGTCACTGAATTACGACGGAAGAGGAGATCGTCTTTACCAGCAAGTTCACGTGCTTTCACGGTACCAACGGCTTGCCCATCTTTGTCGAGCAACTTGACCTTCGAGCCAGCCGTTAAATAAAGGCCAGACTCGACGGTGCAGCGATCGCCCAGTGGTATACCAAGTCCTGCATTCGCACCCAAGAGGCATTGCTCACCAACTGAAATCACAATGTTTCCACCGCCAGAGAGGGTTCCCATTGTCGATGAACCGCCGCCAAGATCTGAGCCATCACCAACGACGACACCAGCTGAAATTCGCCCTTCAACCATTGAGACACCCAGTGTCCCAGCATTGAAGTTGATGAAGCCTTCGTGCATGACAGTAGTGCCTTCACCCAAATGGGCTCCCAAACGGATGCGTGATGCATCACCGATGCGGACGCCGTGTGGAACCACGTAATCGGCCATTCTTGGGAATTTATCTACTGAGTGGACCGTTAATACTTCACCATATGCGCGCGCTCGTGTCTGCGCATGTGCGAGTTCTTTAACATCGATCGGGCCTTGGCTCGTCCAAGCAACGTTCGGTAATAATCCGAACATGCCGTCGAGATTGGTCCCGTGCGGTTGAATTTTCCGCATCGAAATCATCGATAACTTGAGATAGACCTCTGGAACTGTTTGCGGCTTTTCATCAGTTGCCAGCGCACAAATCACAAGCGGTTGTTCTGATCCAGCCAGTGGTGTGAGTGCTTTCAGAAGGCCTTCTGCATCACCATCGTTACTGTCTTCCAGCGCCTCGAGGAAGTCGTCGAGATCGTCTGCAGTAATCTGACGCGTGAGGTTGGAGCCATCCCAATCAAAGACATCTGCAATAATACTCACCACAGCCGGATCAGGCCGGCACAGTGCCTTTGGATAATATGTATCAAGCCACTGATCTTCTGAGTTCTGGTGTCCGACACCGAGTCCAAATGCAAAACATTCCATGGGGATATCCTTAAGCTTTTAATAAATTCGGGATGGTTAGCCACTGATCAGGGTCAAAGCCAACGGTCATAGCGTCTCCGTTAACTAGTAACGGTCGTTTGATCAGCGTGGGCTTGTCGACAATCGCTTGGATGCGAGTCTGACCTGCGAACTGGTTTTTGATCTCGTCTGGAAGTTGACGATAGCTTGGGCCACGTGTGTTAACTAACGCATCGCCAACACCCTGAAGCCACGCGTCAACTTGAGTAGCAGTTGGTGGATCCTTCTTAAAATCAACAAAGTCATAAGCCAATCCATTGGCTTCAAGCCACTGAAACGCTTTCTTCATGGAGTCACAGTTTTTGATGCCGTAGACCGTTAGAGCCATGGATTACCTCGTGATAAATGCATTAATACGTTCAAGCGCTTCTCGGCACGTGTCTGGCTCAGCGACCAAGGCCATTCTTACGAAACCAGCGCCGGGATTGACTCCGTTCACTTCGCGACCGAGATATTGTCCCGGAAGCACGGTGACGCCTGTTGCTTCAAATAATTCACGACTAAAGGTATCACAAGGCCCTGGTGTCTTGGCCCATAGATAAAAACCAGCACCTGGATCATGTGTGTCCATTCGATTGCCCAAAATCTCTGAGGCTTGCTCAAATTTTTGCGCATAGAGTGCACGATTTTCAATCACATGCTCCTCATTCGCCCATGCGAGCTCAGACGCTTTTTGTACGGCCATCGACATGGAGCAACCATGATATGTCCGATATTTCAGGAACGGGCCAATAAAGTCATGATCTCCTGCAACGAAGCCTGACCGAAGACCCGGGAGGTTTGAGCGCTTGGATAAGCTATGGAACACCATGCACTTTTTGTAGTCAGTATTTCCGCTCTTTGCGCAAACTTCCAAAAGACCCGGTGGCGGTGTATCTCGATAGATTTCTGAATAGCACTCATCAGAGGCAAGCCAGAAATCGAATTCTTGTGCTTTCTCAATCAGCAACAAGAGGGTTGCTTCATCGATCACAGTGCCAGTTGGATTGCCCGGCGTGCAAATAAAACAGAACTGGCAGTCTCGCCAGACTGCATCAGGTACTGAGTGATAGTCAGGCTGCCCTGATTCAGTGATCGGTAAATAGTGAGGAGTCAGTCCGGCCATGAACGCCGCACCCTCATAAATTTGATAAAACGGATTTGGCATCACGACCAAACCACCTTGTGCTCGATCGGCTGCAGCTTGGACCGCTGCAAAAATCGCTTCGCGGGTTCCGTTAACAGGAATGACTTGGGTTTCAGGATCAATTGGTGCGTTTTGAAGAGCAAAGCGTTGGTTCAGCCAACTCGCAATGGCATGACGTAAAGCGTCAGTTCCTTTGGTTGTCGGATACTTTGCGATGAGGCCCATGTTGTCTGCGAGAGCATCAAGCACAAACTGTGGCGGCGCATGTTGCGGTTCACCAATCGATAAAGGAATCGGTTTCAGCCCCGCAGGTGCCTCGGTACCTCTGAACAGTGTAGCAAGCTGCTCAAACGGGTAGGGTTTTAAACGGTTGAGATCAGGATTCAGCATCTGACAAGGCTCCACTGAGGGCGTTGAGTTCATGCTCCAACCGTTCTTTGAGACGGTGAATGAAGTCATCATCATACAGGTTGTCACCGCGACTGTCGGTCACATAAAACACATCCTCTACACGTTCGCCGAGGGTTGCGATTTTTGCGGTGGAGAGGTCGAGTCCAAACTCAGCAAACACGCGACCAACTGTTGTTAAAAGTCCGGCTCGATCTGGTGCGACAAGCTCGATCAATGTTCGTTTGCCTTCCAGATCTGGTCGAATCAAGACGTCTGCTGGCAAATTGAAATATTTATGTGCTCGGGGTGTTCGTCGCGTCCCGGCATTCTCGCTATATTGCCCGAGTGCCGCCTGTTCAAGGCCTCGCAATAGTCGTTCTTGGTCGTCGGATTCGGTCACGGGCTGGCAGGTCGCATCATGTTGAATGATAAAAATATCAATCGATCGACCCGCATCACTGGTGTGAAGTTTTGCATCCAGTACAGAAAGCCCAAGATCAGAAAAACATGCTGTTAAATCCGCGAACAGGTGAGCCCGGTTGGGAGTTGAAACAAGCACTTGAGTTGACCCAATGTCAGTCGATGTCTGATCAGCAGCGATTGCGATCACTGTTTCGCTATCACTCGCGTCAATCAAGGTTTCGAGATGCCAAGCCAATTCGTCAGATGAATGGCTGACAAAATATTCTTGTGACCATTGGCTCCAGAACGCGTTGGCTCGTGACCGGATCGATGGTCGAACGAGCGCTAGTGCGTCAGTTTTCGTCTCTTCAATATACGCCGCACGCCCGGGTAAGGAGTCAAGGCCGCGTGTTAGAAAATCTGTGGTGCCATGATAAAGCTGACGGAGCAAGGTGGCGCGCCAACTTGTCCAGAGTTCAGGGTTTGTTGCTGTGATGTCAGCAACTGTTAAACACAGCAAATAATCGAGGCGACGCTGATCACCGACAATTTCAGCGAAAGCTTTCAGTTCGTCAGGGTCTGAAATGTCTTTGCGCTGCGCAGTCATCGACATCAAAAGATGGTTATTAACTAGCCAACTGACGAGTCGGGCGTCGTATTCAGACAGTCGGTGGTGTTTACAGAAGTTGTAGGCATCAACAGCGCCGAGTTCAGAGTGATCACCACCGCGTCCTTTTGCAATATCGTGAAATAGTGCGGCAAGGTAGAGAAGTTCGATTTTAGGTAGGCGCTGTGTGAGACGCGTGACGATTGGATAATCCTTTTCGACGACGCCTGTGTAGAAGCGAGTGATATTCCGGATCAGCTGTAACGTGTGTGCATCGACTGTGTAAATATGAAATAGGTCGTGCTGCATCAGGCCCATGATTGGACCAAATTCAGGAATATAGCGGCTTAAAATCCCGTAATAGCGCATCCGTCTCAAGACTTCTGGTAGCTTTTCCGGGTAACGCATCAACTCCATAAAGTAGCTGATATTCACCAAATCATTTCTGAAAGCGTCATCAATTAAATGACGTGCGGTGTACATTTGACGCGTGGTGGAGGCACGAAGTCCTTTCAGATCGGGGTTTTGCGCTAGTAGGACAAATGCTTCGAGTAACGCTGATGGGTGACGTTCAAAACCATTGGGGTGAATGAGCTCGAGATGCTGGTTGCGAATCTGCCAGCGGCTATTGATTTCAGTAACGACTGCGTCAGTTGGGTCTTTGAGCACTGTTTCTTCAAAGTTTTGCAGCAACATGTCGTTGAATTCACCAATACGAAGCGTCATGCGATAGACCTGCTTCATAAATGCTTCAATGCGTTCTTTGCTATCTTCGGCTTTAAATCCCATCATGTCAGCGACAGTCGCTTGGAGATCGAAGAGTAGCCGGTTTTGTGATCGACCTGCAGCGATGTGGAGTGCGAACCGAACCCGCTTTAAAAACTGTTCAGCTTCGTCAAGTAAACGGAATTCGTTTTGAGTCAGAAGGCCTTCATCGACCAAGGTAATCAGTCGAGTGGTACGGAAATGTTTTCTGACGACCCAGATGATCGTATGCAAATCACGGAGTCCACCTGGTGCGTTTTTGATATCTGGCTCGAGTCGATTATCTGAATCATCATGCTTGCCGTAACGCTCGTCTTGCTCTGCTACTTTGGCTTCGTAAAAGGCCTTTGTGCTCCAGCCTGAATCATCGAAAGCGAGTGTTTCTAAATCTCTGAGCATGTCGATGTGTGCACTGATTGGACGGGATTCAATCAGGCTGGTGGCAATGGTGATGTCATCACGTGCGAGGGTTTTACAATCCTCGAATGATCGAACAGCGTGACCGATATCCAGATTGAAATCCCACAAACGCGTCGTGAAGGTTGTCAGAGCCTCCGATGCTGACTCGATGGCAGCTTGTTCACCCAAGATCAGAATGTCGATATCTGAAAAGGGATGGAGCTCGCCGCGACCATATCCGCCAACAGCGAACAAACCGAGATTTTGATCATTAAGGCCGGCTTCGTTCCACAAGGCGCTCAAGACACGATCCATGACCATGGCGCGAGCACCAAGGAGGTAATCAATAAAAATACCTTGAGCGAAAGCATCCGCTAAGAGCTCGTGTTGGGACTTTAAGTAGGAACGGATTCCTTGTGGGCTGAGATCGCTCGGCTCACCGAGCTCAGTAGATAGAGGGCCTGTGATCAGCGCCATTAACCAATCCTTGGAAAGGTTTCATCGCCTTCCCGGTAAGTCAGGATTTCATAGCCGGTTGGCGTGACAAGTACTGTATGTTCCCATTGGGCAGATAATTTTCTGTCCTTCGTTACGGCAGTCCAGCCATCGGATAGGACACGGGTATGGCGCTTCCCTTGATTGATCATTGGCTCAATGGTGAAGGTGATGCCCTCTTTTAAAGTAACCCCAGTGCCAGGGCGGCCGTAGTGCAGGACCTGTGGATCTTCGTGGAATACCTTGCCGATGCCGTGACCACAGAATTCTTCAACGACGGAATAATAGTTACTCTCCGCATGGGTTTGAATGGCAAAGCCGATATCACCGAGTCGTGCGCCGGGTTTGACGAGCGCGATACCCTTGTACATGCACTCTTGAGTGATCTGGATTAACCGATCTGCAAAGGGTTTTACCTCGCCAACGGTGTACATTTTACTGGTGTCACCGTGGTAGCCATCTTTAATCACCGTGACATCAATGTTGATGATATCTCCGCGTTTCAGTTCTTTACCGTCATCAGGAATGCCATGACACACAACGTGGTTGATGCTGGTGCAAATAGATTTCGGGAAGCCGCGGTAGTTGAGCGGTGCTGGAATCGCCTGCTGCACATTGACTATGTAGTCATGGCAGATGCGATCAAGCTCTCCGGTAGTGACGCCCGGTTTGACGTGCTCTTCAATCATCAAGAGGCATTCGGCGGCGAGTTTGCCAGCAACGCGCATGCCGTCGATATCAGCTGGTGTTTGTATGCTATGGGCCACGGTGACTCCTTAAATTAGGCGCGTAGTATGCCAGATGTGGCATTCCAGTAGAAAGTTGTTATA
>CAJXTO010000064.1 GCA_913061245.1 uncultured Oceanospirillales bacterium | reverse complement strand
ACCGCAATTGCTGGAAATACGCGCATTATGACTCCCCTGAAAGTACCCGTTTAGTCCGCTGCATGGACATAATCAAACCAAATCCAATCAACAGCGAAACAATCGATGTCCCACCATAACTAATTAATGGCAAAGGCACACCCACCACAGGTAAAACTCCACTAACCATTCCCACATTCACGAACACGTAAACAAAAAAAGTCAGCGTAATCGAACCTGATAACAGTCTGCCAAAATTACCTTGTGCGCGCATGGTCAGAACCAAACAGCGCCCAAGGATCAGTGCATACAGGATGAGCAAGACACTGATGCCAAAAAAGCCCATTTCTTCGCCAAGGACTGCAACGATAAAATCTGTGTGCGATTCGGGAAGAAACTTTAATTGTGCCTGCGTGCCTTCAGCGTACCCTTTGCCAAACATCCCTCCTGATCCCAGAGCTGTCATGGCTTGAATCGTGTTCCATCCCGCGCCTAACGGATCACTCTGAGGATCTAATAGGGTCATCACGCGAGTCCGTTGATAGTCATGCATGACCATCCAAAGTACCGGTAGAGCGGCAACACCAAGCCCACCAAGCACTGCCAACAAACGCCAGGAAATCCCAGCCAGGAATATGACAAAAAATCCTGAGCCTGCAATGATGATACTGGTTCCCAGATCAGGTTGTTTCGCAATCAAGGCGACAGGAACAACGATCAAAACCGCCGCGATCACTAACTGCGACATCGATGGGGGAAGCTTATGTCGTGTTAGCCACCACGCGACCATCGCAGGAAGTGCGAGCTTCATCAGTTCTGATGGCTGAAAGCGGGGAAGTCCCGGCAGAGCAAGCCAACGCTGCGCACCTTTCGCACCGACCCCAAACAACAAAACTGCAATTAAAAGAAGTGCTGCGAACATAAACACAAAGGGTGTGATGTGAATGATGACATCCCGCCGTACCTGCGATAGGAGCGCCATCACTCCAAGCCCGACAACCACGTGTGCACCCTGGCGAAGCACCATCGACAAGCTCTGTCCTGATGCCGAATACAATATGATCAGACCATAAAGCGCCGTCACTAAAACAAACAACGTAAGCAACGGATCAACACCATAACGTTGTGCAAAACGCTTGGGTCGGAACGACTCAATATGTCCTGTTTCAGTTGCTGTCAGCATGCTTTGGCTCGAGAACGCGTTGATTTATTTTAGCCACATAATTCGTATTGGGGGGCCTTGAGCCTTCATTGCGCTCAAGTAACCAATAATCGAATATCTTTCGCGCGACAGGTGCTGCGGTTGAGCCACCTGATCCACCATTTTCAATAATCAGGGCAACAACAATACTTGGCGAGTCAGCGGGGGCAAAGCCGACAAATAACGCATGGTCACGCAAACGTTCTTCAAGTTCCGCCGCATCATATTCATCTTCCTGCCCAATACTGATGACCTGCGCTGTCCCGGTTTTGCCTGCGATCCGATAGTTTAGACCACGGGCGGCACCACGCGCTGTTCCGCGCTCTCCATGCAGCACATCTTCCATCGCATCAATCATGCGTTCCCAGTCCATCGATTCACCCAGCGGCACAGGAGCACCTGCATCAACATCTTCAAGCACTGAAAAATGAGGCTCGATAAAATTACCTCGACGAGCCATGGCAGTGGTTGCTGCTGCTAATTGCAGCGGGGTTGTCACCCAAAATCCTTGGCCAATCCCGGAAATGACAGTTTCACCCAAGTACCAAGGCTGATTTCTTGCAGCGCGCTTCCACTCTCTACTCGGAAGAATACCAGGGAGATCCCCCTGAATATCACGGCCTTGCCGGCGCCCAAAACCGAAATGCTGCATCCCTTCTGACATCTGATCGATGCCAAGCCGGACAGCCATCTCATAAAAGTAGGTATCACAGGATTCAATGACTGCTTTATCCATGTTGACGCGGCCATGACCCCACTTCTTCCAATCGCGGTATTTGTGATCATTTCCCGATAATTGAAAAAAACCACGGTCAGAAATTTCTGTTTTCCAACTGACTGCACCGTAATGCAATCCAACCAACCCAAGCATTGGTTTGATCGTTGATCCGGGCGGGTATTGCCCGCGTAACGCGCGGTTGAATAGAGGCGTGTCGCGATCGACTTGGAGTGCCGTATATTCAGCTTGACTGATCCCGCCGATAAATGAATTCGCGTCGTAGGTCGGCGCACTCGCGAGCCCTAGAATCCCACCATTTTTCGGATCAATCGCGACGATTGCGCCACGGTTATCACCCAGAACATCGTATAGCTTGGCTGTTAGGCCGATATCCATGTGTAATGGAATATCCGCACCAGGTATCGGATCCTCGCGATCAACCGATCGCATGATCTGGCCGCGGGCACTGGTCTCAACCCGCTCTACTCCGACCTGACCCAGAAGTGCATCTTCATACGCTTTCTCAACACCCAGTTTGCCAATGGTCTCCGTGCCGGCATAACGACTTTCTTCGACACTTTTCAACTCGTCTAAAGACAATCGTCCAACATATCCAAGACTGTGCGCGGTCAAACCACCATAGGGATAATAACGTGTTGGACGTGCTTCGATTTGGAGCCCTGGAAACTGAAATAAATCCACAGCAATCCGAGCCGCATCCGATTCTGACAATTCGTCTTTGACAACAACTGGATCTCTAGGCCTCCGACGCGTTTTTAAATTCTTTGCAAAACGCTCTGCATCACTGTCTGTAAATTCAATGCGCTGTCGAACGTCAGCAATCATCTGGTCTAAATCAGGCACCTCTTCCGGAATCAATAAGAGCTGAAGGTTGGGCCGATTTTCAGCCAATACGACACCGTTACGATCCACAATAAGTCCACGCGCAGGCCCTACCGGAAGCGTTTGTAGCCGATTGGCTTCAGATGCCGTCTGAAATCGTTCGGTCTCAACCAACTGAAGCCAAACAAGTCGCGTCAAAAGAAGTAATAAAAGAATCCCGCCACCAAGAGCAGCAACAGCGACTCGGGACTGAATCAGGTTCTTTTCACGAACGCCGGTTGAAAGTTCCAACCCTAACTCCTGTGGTATGGATGTCCTTGTCGGACACTATCAGCACGATACAACTGTTCTACAACAATGACTCGGGCCAAAGGATGTGGAAAGACAAGCTTTGACAAACTCCATTGGCTATCTGCTCGCTGCCTTACGTCTCCGCACCATCCATCGGCACCGCCTATAGCAAAGACCAATGAACGGCCTGAGAGTTCCCATTGTGTTATTTGATCAGCAAGTTCAAGCGTAGAATACGACCGCCCGCGCTCATCCAACAGCACTAACAAGTCGTTTTGCTTCAGGCGGTCTAGTAGTTTCTTTTTATGTTCCGCCTGCGCTTCCGAACCTTCTTTCTTTGATGCCGGGATCTCTTCGATCTGAAGCTTAAACTGATGACGGAACCGAGGCAGGTAATCAGAACAGGCGTCGGAAACCCAGGATGGCATTTTTTGACCGATCGCTAAAAGCCTCACTTCAGCCATTAATGCTCACTGTCCTCAGCGACACCACGACTGCGGCGATCCCACAGTCTTTCTAAATCGTAAAATTCTCGAATCGGAGGCTGCATCACATGCAAAACAACCGAATCAAAATCCACCAACACCCATTCAGCTGCGTCAGCTCCTTCACTGCCAAGTGCGGGAATACCATGTTTCACTTTCATTTCTTGCGCCACATGATCGGCCAGTGACTTCACGTGCCGACTCGATGTTCCACTCGCAATCACCAACCAGTCGGTTACCGAGGTCTGTCCCCTGACATCGACAATTCGAATATCGAGCGCTTTTAAATCTTCTAACGCATCCACAATGAGTCGCGTTAAATCAGTTTCTTCAGTCATTCAGTGTCCTGGTATAAGTGGTGTCGACCGATATAGTCGGCAATTTTTGGTGGAACGGGAAGTGTTGACTCCTGTTTTGCAATCAAGCTACGCACTTCGGTCGATGAAACAGGAATATTCGGAGTGGCTAACCGAGCGAGTAAACCGCTCGCTTTTTTTGAAAAATCCGATACATCTTCCGTCAGCTGATACGCGCCCAAGATATGAGGGAGTTCGATGGGCTGGTTCGCGCGATTCAGAATACACAGATGGCTAAGTCCTGCGAGCATCTCTGGCTGGTACCACTGATCTATGACTTGCACTGCATCAGCACCGAGACACAGCACAAGCGACTCGTCCGCGCCAAACTGCTCTCTTAGAGACCTTAACGTATCGACGGTATAACTTGGTCCATCACGATCCAGCTCAATCGTATTGACGGTGATTTGAGGCATCCGTTCCATCGCCATCGTAAGCATCGCTAAGCGATGTTCAGAAGACACTTGGCTCATGCGATGTGGCGGTTGACGATTAGGAATCACGTGAACAGTTGCACTAGGAAATGCCTGCGCCAAACTTTCTGCCATGACAACGTGACCGTTATGCACAGGATCAAAGGTTCCACCAAAGAGAACCTGCACTATGCGCGCACCTGCCCTTCTCCAAAGACGATCCATTTTTGATTCGTCAGCCCTTCAAGGCCGACAGGGCCACGAGCATGAATACGGTCAGTCGAAATACCAATTTCAGCACCAAGCCCATACTCAAATCCATCAGCGAACCGTGTTGATGCATTCGCAATCACTGACGAGGAGTCAACAGCTCGCATGAAGTGTCGGACAGTCTTGTAATTCGTCGATACGATGGCATCCGTATGATGTGAGCCGAAGGTATTGATATGTTCAATCGCCTCATCGACCGAGGAAACGACTTTAATCGCGACAATCGGACCGAGATATTCTTCGAACCAATCTTCTTCGGTTGCAGCATTCGCCGATGAGACGATTGCACGGACTCGCTCGCAACCACGGATCTCGACGTCATAAGGCTTAAGCACCTTCTCAAGTGCCGGAAGCAAACTTTCAGCGACCGCCTCATGAATCAGGAACGATTCGGCTGCATTACAGACGCCATAGCGATGCGTCTTCGCGTTTTCCAAAATTCGAAGCGCTTCCTCTTGCTCGCACTCAGAATCCACATACACATGACAATTGCCATCCAAATGTTTGATCACAGGCACTCGTGCATCTTTCGAGATACGCTCAATTAACCCCTTGCCACCGCGCGGAATGATCACATCACACATCGGCTGGTCGCCACCAATCATCGCACCAACAAAGTCACGGTCTGCAGTTGGCGCAACTTGAACGCAGGCTTCAGGCAGTCCAACTGCCTTGAGACCTGCAGAGATGCACTCTGCGATTGCCTGATTCGAATGGAATGCTTCACTGCCGCCACGCAGCACACAGGCATTACCTGATTTCAGGCAGAGTGCTGCTGCATCGATTGTCACATTTGGTCGCGATTCATAGATGATTCCGATCACACCCAGTGGCTGGCGCATGAATCCAACTTCAATTCCAGAGGGTCGACGTGTCATCCGAGAGACTTCACCAACAGGATCAGGCAAAGCGACAATCTGCTCAACGCCCTCAATCATCGCGTCGATGCGTGCATCATTTAATTCCAAACGATCGAGCAAAGCGCTATCAAGCCCGCTATTACGGCCAGCATCCACGTCTTTTTGGTTTGCTTTTAGGATTTCTGGGCGAGACGCCGCCATCGCATCGCGTATCGCCAAAAGTGCAGCGTTTTTGGTGTTCGTTGAAGCAGTCGCGATTGCTGTACGAACTGCTTTGGCATTCTCAGCCATCTTTTGATAATTCATGCTCACCCCACTGTGTTCTGCGGATTATACAGTGGGATGCCACAAGAAATCAGGCGTCACGACCTCGAATTTGGAGTTTTGTTACTTCGGCTTCTAATTCAACAAGTCGGACGAGCGGATCACTGATTTCAAAGAAAGACTGTTTGACTTCATTATCAAGCGGCAACAACTCAGTAAGTCGCGCGCTGACCTCAGTCGCATCACTATAGTCAATTTCGCTGTAGAGGCCCCGAACCGCTGGATGAACTTGCAAGCTCTTCAACAATTCAACCAAACCCAAATGATCGACCGGAACCTCAACAGACTGCTCCATCGGGAGATCTGCCGCATCGGCAAGCCACAAACCGTCTTCGCGCTGGCGGGGATTAAACAGTTGTTGTTTACGCTCCCCGACGGCCAAGATGCCAAGTAAACCATTGCTTAATTGATCAAAATCGCGGATCGATACTTCGCACCCCAAATCAGCAAAGCCCTCAGCACGAGACATCGTAACGACAAAGTTACCGCCTTCGCGCATGCACGCGCCGACCATATCCAAGTAACGCGCTTCAAAAATTTGAAGCGGTAGACGGCCGCCCGGAAATAACACCAGGGGCAATGGAAAGAGCGGTTTGGTCACAGCAACCTCAGGCCGGATGGATTCGAATATCATGTTCTGTACAGTGAGGTTAATTCAGATTTTTTCAACGCGCCTGCAAGCGCTCTACAACCCGAGCCTGTATGCCTGAAAATCCACCATTGGACATAAAGACAATCTGCCCCGACTGCTGCCCTGCTAATTCATCTTCAACACTCAAGACGTCGCGCACCACGCGCGATGATCCATCGTCACGATCAAGGACAGACGAATCCCATGCTGCATCGTCAGGCAATACCCAAATCACTTGGTCTGCACTGGCTGCTGAATTGACCAGCGCCGCTCCGTGAACTCCCGCCTTCATCGTATTTGAGCGCAATTCGATCACGGCAATCAATGGACCATGACTTGTTCCACCTTCACTGAGCGCATCGAGCGTCGTTTCGATCGCAGTTGGATGATGTGCAAAGTCATCCCAAATCTTCAAATTGCCCGTCTCAAATAACAAATTCAGTCGGCGAGCCACCCCTTCAAAAGATGCAAGCGAACTGAACGCGCGATCCAAAGGCACATTGACCGCATGAGCCATCGCTACAGCAAGCTCAGCATTCTGCGCATTATGGGTTCCACGCATGGTCCAGCGAATACTCTGACCCAGCGCATCACTAACCAACGCATCGGCGTCTGCGCGAAAATCAACCGCCGTCTCTTTCCCAATCGATATGTTTTGAGACCAGCAACCCCTCGCTAAGACACGCTCGATCGCTTCGATACCAATCCGGCTGACCACGAAACCCGATGAAGGCACTCGACGGATCGCATGATGAAATTGAGTTTCAATCGCAGCCAAGTCAGCAAAGATATCCGCATGGTCGAACTCTAAATTGTTAATTCCAAAAACATCGGGATGGTAATGAACAAACTTTGACCGCTTATCGAAGAATGCGGTGTCGTACTCATCAGCTTCAACGACGAAGAATTGGCCTCCACCTAATCGGGCCGACACACCGAAGTTTTGTGGAACGCCGCCAACCAAAAACCCTGGATTCATCCCTTGGGCATCCAATATCCATGCAAGCATACTCGTCGTTGTCGTCTTACCATGCGTCCCCGAAACCGCGAGCACCGTCATATTGGCCGTCAGACGCCCCAAGAGTTCTGGGCCTGAGATAAACGGAATTTTCCGGTCCAAAACAGCCTCGACTGCAGGATTACCTCGAGACATAGCATTACCAATAACAACCAAGTCAAGGTCATCGGTGAGAGCCGCCGAGTCGAAGCCCTCATGCAAAGTAATGCCTGCTTGACGAAGCTGATCCGACATCGGGGGATACACGTGTTGATCTGAGCCCGTCACATCCCATCCCTTTTGACGACACAGCTGTGCAAGCCCACCCATAAAGGTGCCGCAGATCCCTAGAATATGGATTTTCAAAGTACGCTCTCTCTTATATCGATAATTCATAGTGTCATTGCGCGCTGCAAACAGCAATTAGAGACCTTGTACCATTTCACGATAGCGATCGATGCGCGTATCGGTTGAAATAGAGGC
>CAJXTO010000063.1 GCA_913061245.1 uncultured Oceanospirillales bacterium | reverse complement strand
GTGGCGTACCAGGATTCTCAGCACCAGACGATGCTGGTCGTATGCAAGGCATCGACGCTGCCGTCTGTGATGCGATCGCGGCAGCTGTCCTCGGCGATGCAAGCAAAGTGACATTCATCCCGCTGACAGCAAAAGAGCGTTTTACAGCGCTTGCGTCAGGTGAAGTTGATGTGTTGTCGCGTAACACAACGCACACGTTGACTCGTGAAGCTTCACTGGGTCTGAACTTCACTTACTACAACTACATTGATGGTCAGGGCTTCATGGTCATGAAGGACTCTGGCATCAAGTCAACGCTCGAGCTTGACGGTGCAAGTATCTGTGTTCAGGCAGGTACCACGACTGAGCTGAACATGGCTGATTACTTCCGTAACAACAACATGTCATTTACACCTGTAGGTTATGAAACTTCAACGCAAACGCGTGAAGGTTTCGAAGGTGGCGCGTGTGACGTATTGACTTCAGACAAGTCGCAGCTCGCTGCGTTGAGTACTGAAATGAAAGTGGGCCCAGAGGGTGTCACAATCCTTCCAGAAACAATTTCTAAAGAACCACTAGGTCCAGTTGTTCGCCAGGGCGACGATCAGTGGATGGATATTGTTGCAATGACTCTTTATGCGTTAATCAATGCTGAAGAGCTTGGTATCACATCTGAAAATATCGATAGCTTGAAAGCGAACCCAGGCAATCCAAACATCGCACGTTTGGTTGGTACTGAAGGCAACATGGGTGAACTCCTAGGTCTTGGTCCAGACTGGTCATACAACGCGATTAAGCAAGTTGGTAACTATGGCGAAATCTATGAGCGCACAGTTGCTAAGATTGGTATTCCACGTGCAGGATCAGTGAACGATCTATGGACACGTGGTGGTGTTCTTTACGCTCCACCGATTCGTTAATCGAGTCCAATCGAAGACCGGGCCACGCCCGGTCTTTCTTTAATACAGATCGGATTGTATTTTGACAGAACGTACACGCATTCCACTGCATCGCGATCCCAAAGTCCGCGCATTGTTGATCCAAGTATTGGCGTTGGTGCTTGTGGTCTATGGTTTTTATTCGCTGTTCCAGACAACAGTCGACAACTTAGTCGCTCGTGGTATTCAAACGGGAACAGGATTTTTCGACGAAGTGGCTCCTTTCCAAATTGGATTTAGCCCGTTTCTTGACTACACCCTCGGGGAATCGACATACATCGATGTCTTCTTCGTTGGCATTCAAAACACGATTTTAGTTGCAGTGTTAGGTATTGTTGCTGCGACCCTTTTAGGTTTCTTTATCGGTGTGGTGCGCCTGTCACCGAACTGGCTTGTCTCGCGGGGCGCACTGGCCTACATCGAAATCTTCCGAAACGTTCCATTACTCTTGCAAATCATGTTTTGGAACTTTGCGATTTTCCTTCCCACACTTCCTGCGCCGAAGAATTCGATTGAGATGGGCGCTTTTTATCTCAACGCACGTGGATTCCACACTCCGTTACCCGTCATCGAAGATGCGACCGGATTTACTATTTGGCTTGTATTATTGTCTGCACTCATCGTTGGCCTGATTGTTTTTGCGCGTCGAGCGAAAGTCCGTTTCGAAGAAACTGGGCAACAATTACCAGTGTTATGGATTTCTGCTGCTGTCATGGTGATCGGTGGATATCTGTTGTACTTGATTTCAGGCTCGCCACTTGGGTTTGATGTGCCTGTACTCGGTCGCTTTAATTTCAAAGGCGGCGGTCAGTTACCTTTGCCGCTTTTCTCATTGTGGTTTGCACTAACGCTCTACACTGCAGCTTTTATTGCTGAAAACGTTCGAGCGGGGATTCAGTCTGTTTCGCATGGGCAAACCGAGGCAGCTCACGCACTTGGCCTTTCTCGAAAGGACACTGTGCGGATGGTTACGATTCCTCAGGCGCTTCGGGTCATTATCCCGCCGACGATTAGTCAGTATTTGAACCTTACTAAGAACTCATCATTGGCCGTTGCGGTTGGGTATGAGGAGCTGGTTGCGGTTTGGGCAGGTATCACGCTCAATCAGACCGGTCAGGCGCTTGTCATCATCGGCATGACGGTCGCTGTCTATGAGTGTCTGAGTTTGCTCACATCCTTTGTACTGAACTGGTACAACAAACGTATTCAGTTAACGGAGCGGTAATATGTCGGAAGTTAAAACATTCGTACCCGCCCCAGATCGAGCGCCACCGAGCAATACACTGGGCCCTATTGCATGGGTTCGTGAAAATTTATTTGGCTCGCTCAGCAGCACAGTCGCGACTTTGCTGTTTTTCTATTTGTTTTTCAGTTATGTCCCGCCATTCATCGAGTGGGCGTTAATTAATGCGAATTGGACGGGCGCAGATCGATCAGTTTGTGAGGCCAATCCGGCTGGGGCTTGTTGGACGTTTATTAATGTTCGTTTAGAGCAAATTTTGTTTGGTTTGTATTTCGCCTCTAATCCTGATGAATTATGGCGCCCAACATTCATCTTCATTTTGTTTTTTGCCTTATTGCTCCCGCTTCTCTTTGAGAAAACGCCTGGCAAGAAATGGTTAACCATTGCGCTTCTCGGTGTATTCCCAGTGGTTTTCTATTTTGTGGTGTATGGAGGATCGTTTGGAATCCCGCAGTCGAACACAACCCAATGGGGTGGATTCCTGCTGACATTCGCTTTGGCATTTGTGGGCATTTTACTGGCGCTTCCGATCGGGATTTTGTTGGCTCTTGGGCGCCGCTCTGAACTCCCTGTCATCCGTTCAATTTGTGTCGTTTACATTGAGTTTTGGCGGGGCACGCCATTGATCACGATCCTCTTCATGGCATCCGTGATGCTTCCACTGTTCTTCCCGGCAGGTGTTGAGTTCGACAAAGTTGTGCGTGCCATGATCGGCATTACGATGTTCCAGTCGGCGTACACGGCAGAGGCTGTTCGTGGTGGCTTGGCTGCGATTCCAAAAGGGCAAGCCGAAGCAGCAATGGCGCTGGGTCTGGGGTATTGGAAGCGGACCATCTTCATCACGCTGCCGCAGGCATTGAAGATTTCGATCCCGTCGATTGTGAATACCTTCATTGCCTTGTTCAAAGACACCTCATTGGTATCCATCATCGGATTACTTGATCTCCTTAACATGGCTCAAACGGCCGCGCGTTCTGTGGAGTGGAAAGGGTATGACATTGAAGGGTACCTGTTTGCTGGATTTATTTACTGGGCGTTCTGTTACGGCATGTCTCGATACAGTCAGAACTTAGAGCGCAAACTCGATACGAATCGGAGAAATTAATATGACCACGGACACGCAAATGGCGTCTGCCGAGCTTGGTGACACAATCATTAAGATTGATGGCCTGAACAAGTGGTACGGACAATTTCATGTCTTAAAGGATATTGATTTGGACGTGAAACGTGGTGAGCGAATTGTGATTTGTGGACCATCAGGTTCTGGTAAATCGACCTTAATTCGCTGTATCAATCGCTTGGAAACTCACCAAGAGGGTTCAATTGTCGTTGACGGGATTGAGTTGACTGAAGATACCAAGCACATCAACGACATCCGTCGTGAAGTCGGCATGGTATTCCAGCATTTTAATTTGTTCCCACACCTGACGGTTTTAGAAAACTGCACGCTTGCGCCAATTTGGGTGCGTAAAACGCCTAAGCGTGAGGCTGAAGAAACAGCGATGCGTTACTTAGAGCGAGTGAAGATTCCAGAGCAGGCAAACAAGTATCCTGGGCAACTATCAGGTGGCCAGCAGCAGCGTGTGGCCATCGCGCGTTCACTCTGTATGAATCCGCGCGTGATGTTGTTCGATGAGCCAACGTCAGCGCTCGACCCTGAGATGATTGCTGAAGTGCTCGACGTGATGGTTGGCCTCGCTGAAGACGGAATGACCATGCTGTGTGTGACCCACGAAATGGGCTTTGCGCGTAAAGTGGCAAACCGCGTCATTTTCATGGATGGTGGTCAAATTGTTGAACAGAACGAACCTGAAGAGTTCTTCAACAACCCTCAAAATGACAGGACTCAACTGTTCCTTTCACAAATCTTGCAACACTGATCATTTAACGGTGGAAAAGCTGATCACTGCCCCTATGATAGTGGCAGTGATCAATTAATTTGGCTAAGGAGTCTCCATGGCTTGGAATGAGCCCGGAAATAACGGTCGTGACCCTTGGGGTGGCGGCAACCGAAATGATCAGGGTCCGCCTGATCTTGATGAAGTAGTAAAGAAGCTACAACAAGGTCTGAATGGACTGTTTGGTAAGTCAGGCGGCGGATCAGGTGGTGGATCCGACTCAGGTGATGGTCCTGGGTTTGATTTTTCAGGAAAGGTTGTTGGTGTTTTTGCGCTAATTGCGCTCATCGCCTATGGCGCACTCGGGCTGTATAAGGTTGACGAACAGGAACGCGCGGTTGTTCTTCGATTCGGACAATTCTTGGAAACAAAGACTCCAGGTCTTCGTTGGAACGCGCCAATTATTGATGAAGTGAATAAGGTTAACGTCACTCGGGTGCGTACACATACGTCACAGGGTGTGATGTTGACTGAAGATGAGAATGTCGTCGATGTCACTTTGGCCGTTCAGTATGTGATTTCAAACCCACGCGATTTCTTGCTCAATGTGCGTGAACCTGAAGTCACTTTGACTCATGCGACAGATTCTGCGATTCGTCACGTCGTTGGCTCGTCAGAGATGACAGCGGTTATCTCCGAAGGCCGTGAGGCGCTTGGTGGTGAGGTTCAGCAACGTCTTCAAGAGTATCTCGACAATTACGTCGCGGGTCTTCGCGTTGTGAAGGTTAACTTGGAAAACAGTCAGCCTCCGAGCCAAGTTCAGGCTGCGTTTGATGACGTGATTAAAGCGCGAGAAGACGAACAGCGCTTGAAAAACCAAGCCGAAGCCTATTCAAACGGTGTGATTCCTGAAGCACGGGGTCGTGCACAGCGGGTTCTAGAAGAAGCCAATGCATATCGTGAGCAGGTTGTTGCGCAGGCACAAGGTGAGGCAGATCGTTTCTTGAAGCTTCTTGCTGAGTACCGTAAAGCGCCTGAGGTGACTCGCCAGCGTCTCTACATCGATGCGGTGCAAGAGGTGATGCAGCGCTCATCGAAAGTCATGGTCGACGTCGATTCAGGATCGAACATCATGTATTTGCCGCTCGATCGCATTGCGAGCCAGGCCGCACCATCGATTGCGAATCAAAACCGCGGTTCGAGTGTATCGTCTGTTCAGCAATCAACAGGTGGTATGACGCCAGGTGATATCCGGAGTTTGACCGATCAAGTCATTCAGGAGATTCGTTCGCGTCAGACCGATGATTCTCAGAGAAGGAGTATCCGATAATGTCAGGACGTCAAATGAGCATTCTGATTGGATTGGTGGTCCTCTTGGCCATTGTGTCCAACTCTTTATATGTTGTGAACGAGCGTGAACGCGCTGTCCTTCTGAAGTTTGGTGAAGTTGTTTCGACTGATATCGAGCCAGGTCTTCATTTCAAAATCCCAGTTGTGAACGATGTGCGTCGTTTTGAGTCACGTTTGATCACTTTGGACTCAAGCCCACAGCGTTATCTGACGGCAGAGAAGAAAGCGTTGATTGTGGACTCGTTTGTTAAGTGGCGTGTCGCAGATGCGGGTAAGTACTACACCGCTACTGGTGGTGATGAATTCTCAGCCAATAGCTTGCTTGCTTCGCGTGTCGACAACGGTCTGCGTAACAAGTTCGGTGAGCGGACAGTGTATGAAGTGGTTTCTGGTGAGCGTGATGCGTTGATGGCTGAAATCACAAAAGAGCTTGATGACATTGCTTTGAATGAACTCGGCATCCACGTATTGGACGTGCGTGTGAAAGGCATCGATCTTCCGCCAGAGGTCTCTAATGCTGTATTCACACGGATGAGTACCGAGCGTGAGCGTGAAGCGCGCGATCACCGCTCTCGCGGTCGTGAGCTTGCTGAAGGTATTGAGGCAGATGCCGATCGCCAGAAGACGGTGATTGAGGCAAACGCGTATCGCGAAGCTGAACAGATTCGTGGTGAAGGTGACGCGATTGCCGCAGAAATCTATGCCAACGCGTTTAACCAAGATCCAGAGTTTTATTCCTTCTACCGGTCGATTGCAGCGTATAAGAGTTCGTTTGCCGGCAAGGAAGATCTCTTGGTGATTGATCCTGAGTCTGACTTCTTCCGGTATTTGAAAAATCCTACCGGAAAATAGATAGAAACGCTTGGGCGGCCTTATGGCTGCCCGAGTGATTCACCCATCTTCACCGGCTGTCCGTCTGTGATTTCTGAATCAAATCCCTTCATTGATTGTGGCAGTACCATGATCACAGTTGATCCATATTGGAAACGGCCCACTTCATCGCCTTGGGCGAATTTATGATGCGCTCCACGATGGTAATTCCACTCTGTAATCTCGCGACCTGGTGGGGTGATGAGACCCGCGAATGGTGTTTCCACAGAAGCCACTAACATGGCTCCGACAAGCACCATCGAAAACGGTCCATGCTCACCTTTGAAATGCATGATGACGCGCTCGTTCCGAGCAAATACTGCGGGTATCGAAGTCGTTGTTGACTCATTCACCGAAAAAAGTCGGCCTGGCACATGCACCATGTGTTTGAGTTCCGCGTCCATCGGGCAGTGCACGCGATGGTAATCTTTTGGCGATAGATACACTGTCAAATAGTGACCGTTTTCGTAGGTTTTATTGTATTCATCGTGACCAAATAGCTCGGCAAGTGAGAAATGGTGGCCTTTTGCCGTCAATCGCGTGTCTTGCGACAACTGTCCGCCACTAAAAACCGTACCATCGACAGGTGAAGCAATATTCTTTTTCCCGGCAAGTGGGCGAATACCGTCTTTTAATGCGCGAGTGAAGAATGCATTGAAGTGCGGATAAGCATCGAGCGAAGGTTCTGCGACTTCGTCCATTTGAATATCGAAGCGTTTGATGAATTGTTGAATCAAAAAGTTTTTGACCTGTGTATTTTCGCAAAATGCCAGTCGACCGACCGCTCTCGAAACCAGATGCCCCGGTAGGCCGTATTGAATCAACGTATTCATGTTTTGCATGAGACTCATGCGTTTCCTCCAGTGAGGGTATCTAAAATTCGATGAAAGGACTCCAGCCGCCTTTTCGAAAGCTTGCCCTTTTGAACCGCATCGGTGACAGCACAGCCAGGCTCTTGGCGGTGTCTACAATCTCTGAATCGACAGTGGTCAGAGAATTCTCGGATATCGATAAAACCGTGTTCAACATCGGTTCGAGATATTTGCTCGAGACCAAAATCTCGGATTCCTGGTGAATCGATAATGGACCCGCCTTCAGCATAGGGGTATAGACGAGCAGTTGAGGTCGTGTGTCGACCTAAGCGGGTTTGTTGGTGCAGGTGTCCGACGCGAATTTGCTCGTCAGGTAATAACGCTTGAACCAAACTCGACTTTCCGACGCCTGACTGTCCGATAAAAACAGAGCTCTTGTCGATCAAGTGTTTTGATAGCTCGTCAAGACCGCCGGTCTCTTTGGTAGTCGCCTCAACCACTGTGTATCCGATGACTTCGTAGAGATTTTTAATCGCCGCTAAAAAATTGCGATTCACCTCAGACTCGCGAAGCAGATCCACTTTGTTAATCACAATTAACGGTGGGATGCCGGCAACCTCGGTTGCGACAAGATATCGATCCAGAAGCTCAGGCTGCGGCGCAGGTTCAAGTGCCGTCACGATGACGAGTTGGTCAATATTCGCTGCCATTGCTTTGATCACGCCGCGTGAGTCTGGTCGTTCGAGAACGTTTCGTCTCGGCTCACATGCCGTCACAATGCCGGCGTCATCTGTTGTTTGGAAAACAACTTGATCGCCAGTCACGAGCGTCGACAGATTAGCGCGAAGATGACAGCGCACGGGTTCAGCGATTGGTTGGCCAAGTTCGTCTACGGCAACGACTTCAACTTGTTTACCAAAGCGCGCGACGATGCGACCGGCCTGCTCTTGTCCGAGAGAGCCTGCCTCCAGAAGTTCTTCGACCTGCGCTTTATGGCGTGATGCGCGATCGAGACGCTCTTTCTGAATCTTTTCAATGCGCCACGCTTGCTGACGCGTAAGTTTACGTTTGCTCATGTTATTTCAAAGCGATGCGTGACTTCCGTTGGTTCGAA
>CAJXTO010000062.1 GCA_913061245.1 uncultured Oceanospirillales bacterium | reverse complement strand
TCGGACGCTCTTTGCGTGTCGTGATTCAGTATGTAGATGGCGAAGGAACGCTTGAAGTTATTGAAACAGCGCCGACAGGAGCTGTTCAAAATTCAAATGACTTACCACAAGGCCTTCCAATCATTAGTGGATCGTCGGTCGAGGACAACACGATTAAGATCGACGTATCTGGCATTTCAGATGAAGACGGCGTTGGTCAATTCACATATCAATGGGAACGTTCTTCTGATGCGGCGCGTTGGACGCCATATCAGACGAACTCCTCAAATCCTGCTCTGTTGCGCCTTAACCAGCCAGAAGTTGGTTTTGCTTATCGTGCAATCGTTTCATACGTCGACAGTTTCGGTACAACAGAGACGTTGGTTACCCCTGCGACAAACATGGTTCAGAACATCGACGATCCAGTTGAAGGTGAAGTCATGGTTGTAGGCCAATCCAAAAAGGGACAGCGCTTACAGATCGATACATCAAACCTTTCGGATGATGACGGTATCGCGAACGTTCGCTCGACATGGGAAATGTCAGATAACGGTCGTTCTTGGGTGTCAATTCCAGACGTCTACGGTAACAGCATGACGCTTGCACAAGCGCATGTCGGTAGCCTCATCAGGGTTCGTGCAGTTGTCGTTGATACCTTTGGATCTGAAACGACGCTGTATAGCCAGCCGACTTCTTTGGTTCAAAACGTCAACTCGAAGCCGAAGGGTGTGATTCGAATTCTTGCGACAGGCAACTAACGGCCTCGCAAGAACAACCGATCTAAATCATGCATAGTTAGGGCCGTCCACGTTGGGCGGCCATGATTGCACTGACCTGAGCGCTCTGTTCGCTCAATATCTCTCAACAACGCATTCATCTCAGATAACGTCAGTTGTCGATTAGCTCTAACAGAACCATGGCACGCCATTGTGGCAAGAAGGTTGTCTCGCGCCTCCACAATACGATCGCTTGTTCCAACCTCTGCTAAATCACTTAATACATCGCGCACCAAATCTTCGTGGCTTGCCCGCCTCAGAATTGCAGGAACATATTCAATCCGGATCGTTTCAGGCCCAACGCGTTGAACACCCAACCCAAACTGCTCAAACAAATCATGCGCCTCTTCTACGAGCGAGGCCTCTCGTTGACTCACATGCATGGTCACTGGGATGAGTAATGGCTGACTTACTAATCCACGATCATCCAGCGCCTGTTTCAATGCTTCATAAGTAATCCGCTCATGAGCGGCGTGCATATCAACAATAATCATCCCATCGCGAGTCTGAGACAAAATATACACACCATGTAATTGTGCGACTGCATATCCCATGGGTGGGATATCTTGCTCTTCCAATGGCTCACGCGATGTGATCGACTCCGCCGGTCTCGCCAACTGTGACAACACATCGAACCCATCAGATCGCGACGAATGATCACTAAAGCGCATCCCAGCCTGATATGTTCCAGGATCAGCGTATTGATCTGATGAACCGGGTTGCAAGGATGCCTCTTGGTCAAGCACTTGATCAGGTCGATCGTCTGCCAACGCTTTTGCAACTGATCGAAGTAAAAAATCATAGATTAGACGAGAATCTCTGAAACGCACCTCATGCTTGGTCGGGTGTACATTCACATCCACCTGCGCAGGATCAAGTTCGAGATAGAGCAAATAACATGGGTGCCGACCGTGAAATAAGACGTCTCGATACGCTTGTCTCAATGCATGCGATACAAGTTTATCGCGAACAATTCGCCCATTAACAAACACGTACTGGCAATCAGCCTGAGCCCGATTGAAGGTGGCTCGACACGCCCATCCTTTGAGCGACAAGCCAATAGCGCTGGCATCGACAGATAATGCAGCATCCATAAAACCGCGACCTAACAAATTAGCCACACGTTCAGATTGCGCACTTTCACTCAGTGCTGGCGGCAGCTGACGCGTCACCCGTCCTTGATGCACAAGACGAAACCCAACATCAAATCGGCTTAGCGCTTGCCGACTCACAACAGTATCGATATGGCCAAATTCTGTTTTCTCGGTCTTTAAGAATTTACGACGAGCGGGCGTATTAAAAAACAAATCACGTACATCGACTGTCGTTCCTCTTGGATGTGCAGACGCTTCAATTGAGGGAGCCATGTCTCGCCCTTCAACAGACACCTTAGAGCCTGCCTCACCGTCAACCGCCGAAATGAGATCTAACCGCGAGACTGAGGCAATGGACGCAAGAGCCTCGCCTCGAAAGCCAAGTGTGCTGACAGCCTCAAGATCATCAAGGTCGAAGATCTTACTTGTTGCGTGTCGTGACAATGCGAGTGGCAATTCATCCGATCGAATGCCTGATCCATTGTCTCGAATGCGTATCCTACCGATACCACCCGCTTCACAATCGATATCAATTTGTGTGGACCCAGCATCTAGCGCATTCTCAACCAACTCTTTCACAACGCTGGCTGGTCGCTCGACAACCTCACCTGCAGCAATCTGATTTGCAAGGCGTGGAGAGAGGATGTGAATTGATGAATTAGATTTCATCAATTTGCACGTGTGTGAGACTCATCACTGCCTCTCGAACTTCATGAGCGCGCGACCAATCACCCTCAGGGCATTCAGTTTGTGCTTTTACAAGAAGCGCCTCAAACGCCTCCGTACGCTCTTCTTCGATGAGCTTTGCGACAGGGCCTTTCCCTTCCTGCTTAATCACCACCATCGCATCCAGAATGTCTGATAGTTTCATACAGAAATAAATATGAGGACGCTCAGTTTTCGCAATATGCTCACGAGACGCAGCATCCGGACAAATCGATGCTTCAAGCTTATCGATTGGCGACTCACCTGGCGGGAAAACATTCTTCAATTGCCGTTTAATTGGAGACGGCATGTCCCCGGTAACAACCTCTGATAAGTCGTGCATCAAAGCAAGCTCATACAGTAGCACCTGATCTTCTGATGAAAGATCAGGGTATACCCGTGAGGCGATTTCACGTGCATACAAAGCCACCAAGCATGAATGCTCGGCGACTGATGGATAGCGGTGACAATTGACGGAGTGCCAACGAGTGACCGTACCAGCAAATGGCAGATTACGAATATCAAATTGCATGGACTTCATGATCACATGCTACCGCGAGGACACCGGGACCTCTAGCTTTTGACCCAGATGAATCACATTCGTCTCAAGTCCATTGAGTTCTTTCAAAGCTTGAAGGGACAGACCGTACCTTGCAGCAATCTCCGATAGTGTATCGCCACGTTTCACTTCGATGGTCATGCGTTTGCCCGCGTTTTGCTTACGCCAGGCAACGAAGGTATTCGCAGGCGGACTCTTTTCGAAATATCGTTTAATGCCTTCAAAAATTGCAGCGGCAATTTTTTCTTGCTCACGTGAGCTCGATAGTCGTTTCGCATCGGAGCGATTCGACAAGAAGCCCGTCTCGATCAACAGTGATGGAATATCAGGACTTCGAAGGACGACAAAATTGGCGAGCCCAAGATGCTTTTTATGAACTCGTCCTGCATCTTTCAAATCGCTTAGTACACCCTCACCGGCTTGCTTTGAAATCCGAATTGCCGATTCCATCGACATATTCAACAAGACTTGGCGCGTATCATTGTCGACGTCACCCAAATCAACACCACCGGCAAGGTCATCTGCGTTTTCTGTATTCTGCAACCAGCGCGATAGTTCTGAGTTTGCTCCTCTTAAGGATAATGCATACACCCCAGTTCCACGGACATTACGATTCTTAGGAAAGCTATCTGCATGGATTGATACGAAGAAGTCAGCACCCGCCTCCCGTGCAATCCGAGGACGATCTTTCAACACAATAAAGCGATCATCGTCACGCGTGAGGACTGCACGATAGCCAGGCTCACTCTGAAATCGTCTTGCGAGCCGCTTGGCAATTTGCAACACCACTTTCTTCTCAACCACCCCATAAGACGAAGCGCCTGGGTCCTTGCCTCCATGGCCTGGATCAATGGCCACGACAATATCGCGCTTCTCAACCGGTGGCTCGGCAGTGTCGCTGACTGACGTAGTCCGAACTGATGCTTTTTCACCAGCCACGTAGCCGACAACATCAATGACCAAGCGATCCGGATAACGTCCCTTCGGGCCCAACGCAAAAACATTCGATCGGTAGTCTCCACTCAAATCGAACACCAAACGACTACCGTTTCCGCGTGCCGAACTACGTACACGCTTGATCCGAGAGTCATCAATTGAATCCAAAGACTGAAGAGTTCTTGTACTCAGATTGTTGATATCGAGAACCAGTCGACTCGGATTATTGAGATTGAAATGAGAGAACTTCGGCTTACCAGATAGCTCAAGTACCACACGAGAACTGTCCTGATCAGCTGACGACCGTACAGATTTCAAATCAATGGCATGAACTGATGCAGCAAAGAAAGCAGCGAAAATTGTGGTCAGTAATCGAATCATTCGGCTTTAGGAACCTTCAACTCAGACAACCATTGATCCCCTTTATTGGATTGTGCCGACAGTGCACACATTCGACCTTCATCATGCCAAATTAAATGCACATCCAAGTCAGGCGCTGGTAGCAAAGGACCCGCTCGCTCAGGCCACTCAATGAGTAATCCCTGGCCATCCAACATATCGCGAAAACCCATCAATTCAAGCTCTTCAGGATCTTCCAAGCGATACAAGTCCATATGAGAAACAGTCAGCTTTTTGCTGATCGGGTAGGTTTCACAGAGGGTATAGGTCGGCGACGGAATCGCATCAGTTACACCGAGCTTTTTTAAAAAAGCACGGGCCAAGTGACTCTTACCGGCTCCCAAATTTCCAGTCAATGTGACCAGAAATGGGGCTTTTGGACAGCTCTTCGCTAGAGCCTTGCCAAGCTTTCTAGTCATCGACTCATCGATTAATTCTATGCGCATCGAGGATTCCGGTTCGCGATTACTCTGGTAGTGTACCGGTCATGGACGGATCTTGGCACCAATCTGATGAAGTTCTCGCAAAGCTTGAGGCTAAAGCGCGAGAGCTTGGCTTCACCTCCATCGGAATCACTGATCCCGATGTCTCTAAGCACGTCCCCTTCTTAGAAGCATGGCTTGAGTCGGGATTTCACGGATCCATGGAATGGTTCGAGCGCCATTTGGACCTCAGGAAAGACCCCACACGCCTCGTTGAAGGAACTCAGCGGATTATTTCTGTCAGACTCGACTATCTGCCTGAAAATACTGACTGCATCGATATTTTGAATGATCCTGATAAGGCATACATTTCACGCTACGCACTCGGTCGCGATTATCACAAACTGATGCGTAAGCGCTTAAAGCACCTCGGTGACTGGTTCGCAAATGAAATCCAGCCTCATGGTTTTCGAGTATTTTCAGACTCGGCACCCATTCTCGAAAAGCACTTGGCAGAAAAGGCAGGGCTCGGATGGATTGGCAAGCACACACTTTTATTGTCACGCAGCGCAGGAAGTTGGTTTTTTTTAGGTGAACTACTCACTGACTGCCCTTTACCTCTCACCCACAAAATAGAGCAGTCCCGGTGCGGGTCTTGTACTGCCTGCCTCGATATATGCCCAACAAATGCGTTTCCCGAGCCGTACCAGCTCGATGCGACGCAATGTATTAGTTATTTAACGATTGAGCATAAAGGGCCTATCCCCGAAGAATTGAGGGCTCCCATGGGCAATCGGGTCTTTGGATGTGATGACTGTCAGTTGGTTTGCCCATGGAACCGATATGCATCTGTTGGGGACCCAGCATTTGCTCCAAGACATGCACTGGATAACCAATCACTGATTGATCTGTTTCAATGGAGCGAGGAAGAGTTTCTCTCGAAAACCGAGGGAAGTCCGCTGCGACGTGCGGGCTATGTAAAATTTCTTGAAAATATTGCCATCGGGCTCGGCAACAGCGTGAGTCATATCACGCAAACCGTTGAGGTTTTAGGACTCAAACGTGGCAATCATGGCAGCGTACTGGATGAGCACATCGATTGGGCCGTGTCTCGCCTTAAGAATCGAGCTTCAGAAAATGAGTCCGGTAATGCTTAAGTTCATCGATCGACTCATGGATATCAGCAAGTGCCAGATGCTGGCCGGATTTCACGAGTCCTTCAGATGCTTTTGGATTCCATCGCCTTGCAAGCTCTTTCAGTGTTGATACATCGAGATTGCGATAGTGAAAGAATGCCTCGAGTTTTGGCATGTAGCGGGCTAAAAACCGGCGATCCTGGCAGATTGAATTGCCGCACATCGGAGACTGACGCGGATCTAGAAACTCGCTCAAAAACTCGATGGTCTTTGCCTCTGCCTCGTCTTCTGTAATGCTCGATTTCTGCACACGTTCCGTAAGCCCTGACTTACCGTGCTGCCGCGTATTCCACTCATCCATGCCATCAAGCATTGCTTGCGGCTGACTGATCGCATACACAGGACCTTCACCAAGGACATTCAAATCTTTATCAGTGACAACCGTCGCGATCTCGATGATTCGGTCGTTTTCAGGTGAGAGCCCCGTCATTTCCAAATCGATCCAAATTAAATTCAACGCGTCTTTCATAAATGTCCTGTAAATGTCATGCACTCTGACAGTGTTTTTGACTGTGTCATCACCTTGAGTAGTCGATCAACACCTAAGGCAACACCGTAGCTCTCTGGCAAACCAGACGTCAATGCATCAATCAAGGCATCGTCTTTGGGCACAGACGGTCGGTGCAGCAACTCGCGACGTCGGTTGTCCTCATCAAATCGAGCTGCTTGCTCAATCGGGTCAGTCAATTCATGGTAGCCATTAGCGATTTCACTGCCACCGATATACAACTCAGCACGCTTTGCAACTGTGTCCGCACCATCTGATTCAACGCGAGCAAGTGCGGACTGAATCGCAGGAAAATCAATCACAATGTGGTTGGTCAAATGTGGCTCAATCTCAGTTGCAAAGAGCACGTTGAGGAGACTATCCAAATCCAGCGAAGCGGCCGCCTTAGGGCCGAGCAAATTACTTGCGAAGCCAACTAATTCCACGGCCTCCGCCTGGTGTGGATTCAATCCATAGGTCGCCTCAAAAATGTCCTTGTAAGAGATCACTTCGGGCCGCCCACATTCGGTCAGGGTTTCGATCAAATCTTGGATTTCAGACACCATCGTCTGAAAAGGACGAATCGCTGTTGGCCGGTACCATTCGAGCATCGTGAACTCAATCGCGTGCTCAGATCCCTCTTCATTAGCGCGATAGGCTTTGCCAATCGCATGCATGGGGCATTGGTACTCTGATAACAGACGTTTCAGATAAGTCTCTGGGGAGGTGAGCAGATAACCAACATGCAATCCCGCTGGGTCGCTGACGGTAAAACTATCAAGCCACGGATCAGATGCTGGGGCTTTGGCAATCGCGGGGACATCGACTTCGAGCGATTGTCTTGCCTCGAAAAACGAACGAAGCCCGGACAGTAAACTGGCGCGGGCTTCGAGGATGGTCTTTGTGGCCGTTGGCCGACCCATCATTTTTTCGTAGCGCGAGAGACGTAATCGCCAGTCCGTGTATCAACACGGAGCACTTCACCGATTTCGATGAAGAGTGGCACGTTCACGACAGCGCCTGTTGATAGAGTCGCAGGCTTCGAACCACCTTGCGCTGTATCACCCTTAAGGCCAGGATCTGTTTCAACAACTTCCAACTCGATGTGATTTGGAGGTGTTACCGCTAAAGGCGCGCCGTTAAATAGCGTAATGATGTAAGTCTCTTGCTCTTTAAGCCACTTGGAGGCATCACCGACAGCTTTTGCATCGGCTGCGTGCTGCTCAAATGAACCGTCGGTCATCATGAAGTGATAGAACTCGCCATCGGCATATAAAAATTCCATGTCGAGATCGATCACATCAGCCGCCTCAACCGAGTCTCCTGACTTAAAAGTCTTTTCGACGACACGACCCGTTTTCAGGTTTTTGATCTTAACGCGGTTAAACGCCTGACCTTTTCCTGGCTTCACAAACTCGTTTTCAACGATCGTGCAAGGGTCGCCATCAATCAATACTTTCAGGCCTGATTTGAACTCGTTAGTTGAGAACGACGCCATGAATTACTCTCCAGTGATCGCAACTGTAATGGTTGCAAACACTTCAGCATGAACCTGACACTGCACTTCGTGCTCGCCAGTGGTACGCAATGGACCTTCAGGAAGACGTACTTCACTCTTGTCCAGTGTCAAACCAGCTGCTTCAGCTGCTTCAGCGATATCACGTGTACCGATTGAACCAAACAGCTTGCCTTCATCACCAGCTTTCGCTGTGATCGCAACTGTTTTTCCGTTCAAGCTCTCAGCACGGGCTGTTGCTGCATCCAATTGCTCTTGCGCGGCTTTCTCAAGCTCTGCACGACGTGTTTCAAACTCGGCAATGTTTGCTTCGTTTGCCAATACGGCGCGGCCCTGTGGGAGCAAGAAGTTACGAGCGTAACCGCCTTTCACAGTGACACGGTCACCGAGAGCACCGAGCTTACCGACTTTCTCAAGCAGAATTACTTCCATTTATTCATCCTCATCTTCTGGAGGTTCTTGACGAGCGCGGGTTC
>CAJXTO010000061.1 GCA_913061245.1 uncultured Oceanospirillales bacterium | reverse complement strand
ATTCCTCCGATTACACGTCTAGCAACATACGCGCTGGATCTTCCAGCATGTCTTTGATTGCGACTAAGAACTGAACTGCATCTTTTCCATCGATCATGCGATGATCATACGACAGTGCGAGATACATCATCGGCTGAATAACAACTTGACCATTCACAGCCATCGGCCGCTCTTGGATCTTGTGCATACCTAGAATCGCCGTTTGTGGCGGATTCAAGATCGGCGTCGATAATAGCGAACCAAATACACCGCCGTTGGTGATCGTGAAGGTACCGCCAGTCATGTCTTCAATAGCAAGCTTGCCGTCTTTCGCAGCAACCGCGTAATCCTTGATGCCACCCTCGACTTCCGCAATCGACATCCTGTCGCAATCACGAAGGACAGGAACAACCAGTCCCCGCTCGGTTGATACGGCGACTCCAATGTCGTAGTACCCGTGATACACCATATCGTTGCCATCGATTGATGCATTCACCGCAGGGAAGCGCTTCAATGCTTCAGCAGCAGCTTTCACGAAGAAGCCCATAAAACCGAGGCGTGTACCATTGTGCGTCTTTTCAAACAGATCTTTGTATTGCTTACGGAGATCCATCAAAGGACCCATATTCACTTCGTTGAACGTCGTGAGCATTGCTGCATTATGTTGCGCATCAAGCAAACGCTTCGCGATCGTCGCACGCAGGCGTGTCATCGGGACGCGCTTCTCGACACGCTCACCTGTCAGTACTGGAGCGGCCGCCTTCGCAGGGGCTGTCGCTGCAGGAGCCGCAGCCTTTGGTGCTGTCATCGCGTTTTGAACATCTTCCTTCAAAATGCGACCGTCTTTTCCAGTTCCTTTCACAGACGCTAAGTCAATATTGTTCTCTTCAGCCAGCTTCTTCGCTGCTGGATTTGCTGCCAGCGCCGCATCTGCTTGTGATTCAGCAGCAGGCGTAACTGTCGCTTCAGCTTGCTTCGCTGGAGCGCTCGCTACCGCACCGGCTTCGATCTTTCCGATAAGCTCCTGTGACAAAACGATGTCACCTTCCTGCTTCATGATTTCTGTCAAAACACCATCTTCAGCCGCAACGACTTCCAATACCGTTTTGTCAGTTTCAATATCAACGATCAGTTCGTCACGACTCACAGCTTCACCAACCTGCTTGTGCCAGGTTGCGATCGAGCCTTCCTCGACTGATTCTGGGAATTGCGGAGCTTTAATTTCAATTGCCATTGTATTTCCTTAACGAGTCACTTGTGGTGACGTTTACCCTTCCAGTGCGTCTTGTATCAATGCTTGTTGTTGAGCGACATGCAAAGCCATATATCCGGCTGCAGGCGTTGCTGCTGCCGGGCGTCCTGCGTAGCGCAGGAATTTATTTGGTAGATGACGCCACATCGCGTTCAACATGTGATGCTGGCTTTGGAACCAAGCACCTTGGTTCATTGGTTCCTCTTGACACCAAACCATCTCTTCCATGTTGACGTATGGCGCGAGCGCCTCCACCAGATCATCCTCGGGGAACGGATAGAGCTGCTCTACCCGCAAGATTGCACGATCTTCGATTCCGTTTTCCGCGCGATATGCTTCCAAGTCGTAATACACCTTGCCCGAACACAGGATCACCTTTTTGATCTTTTTCGGATCGAGGCCAGACGTATCTTGAATTACGGTCTGGAACTTACCGTTTGCAAGTTCTTCCAGAGTAGACACAGCCTCTTTCTTACGGAGAAGAGATTTCGGACTCATCACGATCAAAGGTTTACGTAACGGACGAATCGCCTGACGACGCAGCATATGGAACACCTGCGCTGGAGTCGACGGCACACAAACCTGTACGTTGTTTTCAGCGCACAGCTGTAAAAAGCGCTCAAGACGTGCCGAACTATGTTCAGGACCTTGCCCTTCATAACCGTGTGGTAACAACATGGTCAAGCCGCACAAACGGCTCCACTTGAGCTCGCCAGATGTGATGAACTGATCAATAACAACCTGGGCTCCATTGGCAAAATCACCAAACTGAGCTTCCCAAATCGCCAATCGACGCGGTTCAGTCGTTGCGTAACCATATTCAAAAGCAAGTACAGCTTCTTCAGACAGGAACGAGTCATATAAATCAAAGCGTGGCTGCTCTTCAGAGACGTGCTGAAGTGGCGTGTAAGACTCACCCGTTTTTTGATCATGCAACGTTGCTTGACGGTGTGAAAACGTTCCACGGCCAACATCCTGACCTGTGAAGCGAACGCCAACGTTTTGATCAAGAAGTGTTGCGTAGGCGAGCGTTTCAGCAAAACCCCAGTTGCAAGGTAGCGCGCCGGCGGCCATTTTACGGCGATCTTCGTACGTTTTCTCAACCTGCTTTTGCATGACAAAACCTGCAGGAACGGTATTGATCTGTTGACCAAGCTCCTGCAAACGCTTCATCGGGAAGCTTGTGTCATGGTCTGCTGTCCACTCATGGCCGAGGTATGGCGTCCAATCCACGAATAGTTTGCTATCAGGCTCTCGAACCAACGTCTTAACAACAGGTTCACCCGCGTCAAGTGCCGCACGATAACTGTCTTCCATGCCCTTAATGTCTACATCAGACACTACGCCTTCAGAAACAAGTTGGTCTGCATACAATGCGCGCGTCGTCTTTTGCTGCTTGATCTGAGCATACATCAGTGGCTGCGTTGCACTTGGCTCGTCTGCTTCGTTATGTCCGCGGCGGCGGTAGCAAATCAGGTCAATCACAATGTCTTTCTTGAACTCGTAGCGATAATCCATTGCTAACTGAGTCACAAAATTCACAGCTTCGATATCGTCAGCGTTAACGTGGAAAATTGGTGCTTGCACCATTTTCGCGACATCAGTGCAATACTCCGTCGAACGAGAATCTTCACGACGTGATGTTGTGAAACCCACCTGATTATTCACAACGATATGAATCGTGCCGCCAGTTTTGAAGCCACGAATCTGAGACATCTGGAATGTCTCCATGACAACACCCTGACCGGCAAAGGCTGCGTCACCATGGATTGAAATTGGAACCACGCGATCACCGGATGGATCGCTCCGACGGTCTTGGCGCGCGCGCACACTCCCCTCAACGACAGGTGAGACGATTTCTAAGTGCGACGGGTTGAAAGACATCGCGAGATGCACTTCACCACCAGGCGTTGATACGTTTGAACTGAAGCCTTGGTGGTATTTCACGTCCCCATGATTGTCAAAAGTCGCCTTGCCATCAAACTCATCAAACAAGTCCTGTGGACTCTTACCGAGCGTATTGACCAGAAGATTTAGACGACCTCGGTGAGCCATTCCAATAACGACTTCTTTGGCGCCATGTGAGCCCGCTCGTTGAATCAATTCATCCACACAAGGCACTAGCGATTCACCGCCTTCAAGACCAAAACGCTTCGTTCCTGGGTAACGTGACTGGAGATACTTCTCCAAACCTTCAGCAGCGGTCAAACGCTCGAGAAGATGTGTCTTTACCTCATTTGGAAATTCAGGCTTACCCATGACAGCTTCGAGACGGTTCTGCAGCCACAACCGCTCTTCCGTATCGACAATGTGCATGTACTCAGCACCGACCGATCCGCAATAGGTTTTCTCTAACGCAGCGATGATGTCCTTGAGCTTGCCCTCAGGCATGCTGAAATTCTGCATACCGATCTGAAATACGGTATCTAAATCAGCCGGTGACAAATCATGGAATCCGAGCTCTAGGTCAGGAACCCGCTCGCGTTGCATCAATCCGAGTGGGTCAAGAGCGGCACGTTGATGCCCGCGGATTCGATACGCGTTAATCAGGCGCTGAACCTGAACCTGTTTGCGATCAAAGTCCGATGAAACAGACCCACTTCCGGCTGAGACAGCTCGATTACGATCTTTTCCGAGGAGTAAAAACTGTTCTTGGATCGTTGAATGAGGCACATCGCCCATGATTGCGCCTTCGACGCGCGGCAGCGAATCAAAATACTGTCGCCATTCATTGGGAACACTGTTGGGATCAGAGAGATAGTGTTCGTACAGTTCGTCGAGATAATACAGATTGCCGCCCGCAAGATGCGAGGACTTCAGGCTTTGCTCCATTGAGCCTTCAGACATTGATGTGCTCCTCTACACCGGAGCTCGTCTCAACGTCGTCTTGGCGTGGCCTCGTAGGCCATTCTTTTTCCATTTCGGCGTATGCCCCGGTCATTGTCATTACGACCTAAAAAACCAACATGCTCAGAGGATTGCGACTGAGCTTGTGAAAACGGCACCTTCTGGATCGCAGAAAGTGCCGCCATTGTGCGCTTATGAGGCGCACAAGCCAACCTAGACTTAGGTGGCCCGTGACAACAGCATGTCGCGGATATGACCAATCGCTTTGGTTGGATTCAAACCCTTAGGACACACAGAAACGCAGTTCATGATGCCCCGGCAACGGAACACACTGAACGGATCGTCAAGTTCTGCCAAACGCTCTTCTGTCGCTTCATCGCGACTGTCTGCCAAGAAACGGTAGGCTTGTAAGAGTCCTGAAGGACCAACAAACTTCTCTGGGTTCCACCAGAATGATGGGCAACTTGTCGAGCAACATGCGCACAGAATGCATTCGTAGAGACCGTCAAGCTTCGCGCGATCTTCTGGCGACTGCAGACGCTCACGACCACCCGCTGGTGTTGAGTTCTGCAAATACGGCTTAATTCGTTGATATTGCTTATAAAAGACACCCATATCAACAACGAGATCACGAATAACAGGAAGGCCAGGCAGTGGACGAACCACCAACTTACCACCGGTCACAACCTCAGAGACTGGTGTAATGCAAGCCAGACCGTTTTTACCATTCATGTTCACACCGTCAGATCCGCAAACACCTTCACGGCATGAACGACGGTACGACAGCGATTGATCTTTTTCCTTGATCAGATTGAGCACATCCAGAACCATCAGATCCTTCCCTTCGGGAAGAGATACTTCGACGTCCTGCATGTATGGCTCACGGTCCGTTTCAGGGTTATAGCGATAAACACTTACTAACATCTTAATACCCCTTAGTACGTACGCACTTTTGGCTCAAACGTGTCGACAGTCTTCGGCTTGAAGTTGACGTCACGCTTGGTCAGTTTCTTCGTTTCTGGATGATACATCGAATGGCATAACCAGTTCTTATCATCACGCTCAGGGAAGTCATTACGCGAGTGAGCACCACGACTCTCCGTGCGCTCATCTGCAGCGATCGCTGTCGCTTCAGCAACTTCAAAGAGATTTTGAAGCTCAAGCGCTTCCATTCGCGCTGTATTAAACGCTTTCGACTTATCAGAAATCGCAATGTTCGCAACGCGATCACGCATCGCATTGAGTTCGTCACGACCTTTCTTCATGTATTCACCATCACGGAATACACCGAAGTAGTTCTGCATGCAGTTTTGAAGTTCACGCTTCAACTCTGCTGTATCTTCGCCGTTGTCATTTGAATCCAGTGAATTCAAACGACCCATTGCGCGATCAACATCATCTTCAGACGCCAAACGATAATCGATACCCTGCTGAAGCTGCTCTTCAATGAAGATACCAGCCGCACGACCAAATACCACGAGATCGAGTAGCGAGTTACCGCCAAGACGGTTTGCACCGTGTACTGACACACATGCTGCTTCACCACAGGCATACAAGCCTGGAATGATTTCGTCTTTTCCGTTGACCTGGGTAATCGCCTGGCCATTTACGTTAGTCGGAATCCCGCCCATCATGTAGTGACACGTTGGCACAACAGGGATTGGAGCATTCACTGGATCAACGTGCGCAAATGTCTTCGACAATTCTGTGATACCTGGAAGACGTGAGTGCAAGATTTCCTTACCAAGGTGATCAAGCTTCAAAAAGACGTGGTCTCCATGCTCACCACAACCGCGACCCTCGAGAATTTCAGTCATCATTGAACGTGCAACCACGTCACGACCCGCCAAATCCTTTGCGTTCGGAGCATAACGCTCCATGAAGCGCTCGCCATCTTTATTGATGAGATAACCACCTTCTCCACGACACCCTTCTGTAACGAGCGTACCCGCACCATAGATACCGGTTGGGTGGAACTGCCACATTTCGATGTCCTGTACCGCATAGCCTGCACGCAGAGCCATACCAATACCGTCACCTGTATTAATGTGTGCATTCGTGGTCGATGCATAGATACGACCAGCACCACCAGTTGCCAGGACAGTCGCTTTTGATTCAACGAACACAACTTCGCCGGTTTCAATTTCAATCGCAATCACACCAACGACGACGCCATCTTGGTTACGAACCAAGTCAACAGCAAACCACTCATTGAGGAAGGTTGTGTTGTTCTTTAAGTTCGCTTGATAGAGCGTGTGGAGCAACGCGTGGCCTGTCCGGTCAGCAGCCGCACATGTCCGAGCAGCCTGGCCGCCCGCACCATAATCCTTAGACTGCCCACCAAATGGACGCTGATAAATCCGACCATTTTCAAAACGAGAGAATGGGAGTCCCATATGCTCCAATTCGAACACTGCCTCTGGACCAACGGAGCACATATACTCAATCGCATCCTGGTCACCGATGTAATCAGACCCTTTGACGGTGTCATACATGTGCCAACGCCAGTCATCGTTTGGATCCGCACTCGCGATCGCACAGGTGATACCACCTTGTGCTGACACTGTGTGTGAACGTGTTGGAAACACTTTGGTTAAGCATGCTGTTTTAAAGCCCGACTGAGCCATTTGCAGAGATGCACGCATACCTGCGCCACCACCACCGATTACAACAGCGTCAAAAGATAGTTTGCGAAGCCCTGTCATGGATTAAAACCCCCACAAAATGCTGATAGCCCAGACCACGTAGACGAACAAAGAAATCGCCACGCTTCCCAAAAATGCCACTCGAACGGCACCTTTCTTCATATAGTCAGTAGCAACTGTCCACAAGCCAATCCACGCATGCCCTGCCAACGCCAATACTGTTAGAAGCGTGAAAATACGCATCCAAGTTTGACCCATGAATCCTTGCCATTGCGCAAACGTTAGTTCACCGCCGTTAACCGCAAGCCAAACAACCATTACAACTGTATAGGCCGCAAGGATCAGGGCACTAAAACGCTGAACGACCCAATCAGCAACTCCGCTTCGGCCGTAGTTCAATACGTTCGTTACCATACCCAAACCCCCGCTAGCACGATGAGTACCACAGCCAAAGCCATTGATACTTTTGCGAACACAGGCCCGGACTCAAGCGTTTCGCCATATCCCATGTCCATAAACAAGTGCTTCACACCAGCTACGAAGTGATAGGCCAACGCCGCAAGCACTCCCCAGACGATGAATGCGACAAAGCCGTTTTCCAATAACGCCAGTGCATCAGCGAATCCAGCTTCGTTTTCAAGCGACATGCCTAAAAGAGCCATCAAAATAAAACTTCCGAAGAACAGGATGACACCAGACACTCTGTGCAGAATGGATGCAATCGCAGTTATCGGGAAACGGAAGGTTGTCAGGTCTAGGTTGACCGGACGCTCACTCGACATAGCCATGTCTTGGAAATCCTCTTCATACCGGTGATCAATGTGGGCAACAGTATAATCTTCTCTTTATAACGTTACAAAGGGTAACGCATGCTCCTTTATGACTAAATCGACTATGGCCAATTGACACCTGAATTCCCCTGATTATAGTGAGCAACGCTTCCGCACGTTGTGTGCACCGCACAAAGACCTCAGGAATTCGGTCTAACTAGCGGATTTACAAACAAAGGAGCCGAAAAACATGGCTGAAAAAAATGCCACACTAACCCTCCCAACGGGTGAAGTTGTCGACCTACCAGTTCTGAAAGGATCGTACGGACCGGATGTGATCGATGTTTCTGGAGTATTGAAAAATGGATATTTCACATATGACCCAGGTTTCATGTCCACAGCAGCGACGGAATCAACAATCACCTACATTGATGGTGGTAAAGGCGTTCTGCTACACCGTGGCTATTCAATCGAAGATCTCGCCGAGAACTCGGACTATTTAGAAACTTGCTATCTTCTATGGTACGGCCAACTGCCTTCTAAAGATCAGAAAGAAGCCTTTGTAAATAGCATCACCCGGCACACAATGCTGCACGAATCGCTCGCACATTTCTTCGATGGCTTCCATCACAATGCACACCCAATGGCAATGATGTGCGGTGCTGTTGGTGCGCTATCTGCGTTCTATCACGATGTGATGGACATCCGTTCTGAGCATCATCGTGAAATCGCAGCACACCGCTTGGTTGCAAAAATGCCAACGCTTGCAGCGATGTGTTACAAGCACTCGATCGGTCAACCATTTATGTATCCGCGCAACGATTTGTCGTACGCCGCGAATTTCCTGTACATGATGTTTGGCACACCCTGTGAAGATTACGTGGTGAGTCCGGCCGTAGAAAAAGCGATGGATCGTATTTTCCTACTCCATGCTGACCACGAGCAGAATGCATCAACTTCAACCGTTCGATTAGCTGGGTCCACTGGTGCAAACCCATTTGCGTGTGTATCCGCCGGTATTGCCGCCCTCTGGGGACCAGCGCATGGTGGAGCAAATGAGGCTGTATTGATGATGCTTGATGAAATCGGATCTGTTGAAAATATTCCGATGTTTATCGAGAAAGCGAAAGATCCGAATGATCCATTCAAGCTCATGGGCTTTGGACATCGTGTGTACAAGAACTTTGACCCACGTGCCAAGGTGATGAAAGC
>CAJXTO010000060.1 GCA_913061245.1 uncultured Oceanospirillales bacterium | reverse complement strand
AAAAGTTGAAAGAATGCGAGGGTTTTAAGGGAGTTTCAAGTCATGATTGATCAGGACGGTTTTCGGCTAAATGTGGGGATTATTCTCGCGCATCCGACCGGCTCTGTTCTGTGGGCCAGACGACGCGGTGAAGATGCATGGCAGTTTCCTCAGGGCGGTATGAAAGCTGGCGAGACTCCTGAAGAAACAATGTACCGAGAACTGCATGAAGAGCTCGGTATTTCACAGAAACAAGTGTTTGTTTTGGGTCAGACGGCTGGATGGCTTCGCTATCGGTTGCCGAAGTCACTCATTCGACCTCGCGGCAAGAAGACCTGTGTGGGTCAAAAGCAGCGCTGGTACTTGTTGGCACTGAATGATCCTTTTATTCAACCGAATCTTGATGCCACTGATCATCCAGAGTTCGATGCGTATCAGTGGGTCAGCTATTGGTATCCGTTAGGCCAAGTTATTCCATTTAAACGGGACGTGTATCGCCAGGCGATGATGGAGTTAGCTCCTGCATTGCGTTGGTTCGGACCGATGGCATGTTAGACATCCTCCGGCGCCTCGTTCAGGCGGTCACCGATGCGGCAACTCTAGACGAAGCACTCACGATCATCGTGACACGAATCAAGGACACCATGCAGACGGGTGTGTGTTCTGTTTATCTGTTAGATGAGTCAACAGATCGATGGCTTCTTATGGCAACAGACGGTTTGAATCCCGATTCGGTTCGCAGTGCAAGTTTGGCAAAGACAGAAGGGCTTGTTGGAACGGTTGGTAGTCGGGGCGAATTGGTTAATTTAGATGATGCGCCCAATCATCCGGCATTTCGCTTCTTGCAAGAAACAGGTGAAGAGATCTTTCAGTCGTTTCTGGGCGTTCCGATCGTTCACCAACGCGAGATTCTGGGTGTGTTGGTTGTCCAGCAAACAACTCAGAGAAAATTCAGTGATGATGAAGAGGCCTTGCTGGTCACAGTAGCCGCGCAAATTTCCGCACTGATTGCCCATGCGAAGGTGTCAGGTCGACTCCACTTGAGTCAAACAGACGGCGAAAAACCGATTGATGTTCATTTTAAGGGTGTTGCGGGCGTCTCAGGCGTCACAACTGGGACCGCTTGTGTCCGTCAACCGCCAGCGATTTTGCGACGGGTGAAGGATGCGAAGACTGATGATCCTGAGCTCGAGCTTCAAGAGTTCCAAACGGCCTTAGGTGAAGTTAAGGCAGAGCTTCGACAGATTAGTGACTCACTCTCAGAGCACTTGGCACGCAAAGAGACGGCACTTTTCGACACCTATTTGCGGATGCTTGAAGACCACACATTAAGTGGTGAAGTGTGTCAGCGAATCCGATCGGGGGAGACAGCCCCTACCGCCTTAAAATACGTTGTTCTCGATCTGGTTGCGCGTTTTGAGGCAATGGATGATGCGTATCTAAAAGAGCGTGCAACCGATCTGCTTGATTTGGGTCGACGTATTCTAGCCAAGCTGTTACATGAGCAGTCGGAATCATTCGAATATCCCGATGATGTCATTTTGGTCGCTGAGGACGTGACCCCAGTCATGCTTGGAGAGGTTGATACAGGTTCACTGAAAGCAATCGTCTCAGTGAAAGGCTCTGCAAATTCCCACGTGGCTATTTTGGCTCGAAGTCTAGGTATCCCTGCGGTGATGGGTGCTGTGGATTTGCCTTTAGGTGATATCCAGGGAGCTCATTTGATTGTGGATGGATGGCGAGGAGAAGTCATCGTTGAGCCATCTGAACATGTGTTGGCTGAGTATCAGCGGGCTATTGATGATGCTGCAACTTTGGAAATGGACCTTGAGCAGGTCGAGGCAGGAACTGCAGTGACATCGGATGGGCAGCATGTTCATTTGATGTTGAATGCTGGCCCGTTCGGAGAGCTGTCAGGTCGCCAACGGAGCTGGATTGATGGTGTTGGACTGTATCGTACTGAATTTATCTTTCTCGCCAGGTCTCGATTTCCAACAGAAGACGAACAGGAAAGTGAGTATCGCGCTGAGCTTGCAACTTATGCTCCGATGCCTGTTGTGATGCGGACGCTTGATATTGGTGGTGACAAGAGCCTTCCGTATTTTTCAATTGAAGAAGAAAACCCATTTTTGGGTTGGCGAGGGGTTCGGGTCACCCTCGATCATCCGGAAATTTTCCTAACGCAGATTCGTGCCATGCTGAGGGCTGATTCAGGTCTTGGCAATCTGCGGATTCTTTTGCCAATGATCACAACGCTTGAAGAGTTGCGTGCATCAAAGGCACTCATCGAGCGCGTTGTTTTGGAACTAACAGCAGAAGGTCATACAGTCATAGCCCCGCAGGTGGGTGTGATGATTGAGGTTCCAAGTGCCGTCTACATCGCTCCTGAATTAGCAAAAGAAGCTGATTTTCTCTCGGTGGGCTCAAATGATTTAACTCAATATCTGCTCGCAGTAGACCGCACGAATGCTCGAGTTGCAGATATGTTTGATGGTTTTCATCCGGCAGTTCTGCGGGCCCTTGAAATCACATCAAAAGCAGGAATTCAGGCACAAATCCCCGTGGCACTCTGCGGTGAAATGGCTGGCGACCCATTGGCAGCCGTCCTATTGGTGGGTCTAGGATTCAATGAATTGTCGATGTCATCGGCTGCGTTGGCTCAGGTTAAACGTGCGTTGGGTGCTTTTAGTTCGGCCGAATGTCAGTTGCTTGCAGCGCAAGCGTTAACGCGGGAATCTGGTGTTCAAGTTCTACGAATAGTTGCCCAAGCATTTATCGAAAAGGATTTGAATTTGTTAGTCCCTCCGAATTTACGTGAATCACTTGAAGTGGGTATAGCGTGACGGAAGTATTGATTTATCTTCCGCTTGGTGTGGTTGCGGGTATTCTCGCAGGCTTATTTGGCATTGGTGGTGGGATTATTTTTGTCCCCGTGTTGCTTTTGGGTTTCGAATTTATCGGTATGCATGGTGAAGTCATGGCTCACTTAGCTATTGGAACGAGCCTCGCATGCGTCGTATTTACTGGATTGAGCTCGACCATAGCCCATCACAGGAAAGGTGCAGTGATGTGGCCCTGGGTGATTAAGATGGGACCTTTTTTGATCTTAGGTGGTGTTATCGGTGGATGGACTGCTGATCAACTACCTGGACAAATCCTTATCGTGATGCTGGGAACGTTTTTGCTCATCATGTCGTTTCAGTTGTTTATTAAAAACCAAGTGCATTCTGAGGGCGGCGTTATTCGCATGCCCTCGATTCCCGTATTTGGTTTTGCAGGAACGTTTACGGGATGGATTAGTTCGATGATGGGCATTGCTGGTGGCGCATTAACCGTGCCTTTCATGACATCACATGGCGCCCCGGTTCGTTATGCTATTGGAACAGCCTCAGCGTTCGGGATTCCGACCGCGTTTGCTGGAGCAATCTCATTTATCATCGCTGGTCTAGACCATCCTGAACGGCCTGATTGGGCCTTTGGTTATGTTTATTTGCCCGCATTTTTGGGGATTATTGCGACTTCGACTTTATCTGCGCGTTTAGGTGCTCGCTTCGCGCATTCACTGGATCAAAAGTTACTACAGCGGCTATTCGCATGCTTCCTTGCGATCCTATCAATCCGGCTCATTTGGAACTCGGTAGCATGACGTATCCATTGATTGATCCTGTTGCTTTGGACTTAGGATTCATCCAGATCCACTGGTATGGGTTGATGTATGTATTTGGTTTTTTAGGTGGGTATGGTCTTGCGATTTATCGTATTGATCGAGGCTTATTTCCGATTAATCGAGAGCAGATGTCTGATTTTTTAAGCTGGATTGCTCTGGGTGTGATCGTTGGTGGTCGCGCTGGATATATGTTTTTTTATCAGCCAGATCGTCTGATTGATGACCCTCTGTCATTGTTCTATGTCTGGGAAGGCGGAATGGCTTTTCACGGTGGGTTGATTGGCGTGATCGCATTAACCTGGATTTTTGCACGCAAGCATCAGGTTGCACCACTTGCTCTTGGTGACGCATTGGCTCCTCTCATTCCGATTGGCTTGGGTCTTGGGCGCCTGGGGAACTTTATTGGTGGAGAGCTATGGGGTCGACCAACCAATGTGCCTTGGGCCATGGTTTTTCCAAAAGCAGATGAGCTCGCACGTCACCCGAGCCAGCTTTATCAATTTGCTCTGGAAGGCGTCGTACTTTTCGTTGTGTTATGGCTCTTTTCATCTAAGCCAAGAAGACGTGGACAGGTGACGGGGCTTTTCTTGTTGGGTTACGGCGTATTTCGTTTTATTGTGGAGTTTGTCCGTGAGCCGGATTCACATCTTGGATTTATCGCACTGAATTGGATGACCATGGGTCAATTGTTGACGTTACCCATGATCGCCATCGGTGTATGGTTATTGTTGATACGAAAGGAGTCGCTAGATGCGCGCATATCTTGATTTGCTGCAACTCTTATTGGATGAAGGGACTGCAAAAGGAGATCGCACTGGCACAGGGACTTTGAGTCGTTTCGGTCACCAAATGCGATTTGATTTGAATGAAGGCTTTCCGCTAGTCACAACCAAGAAAGTTCATTTGAAGTCGGTCATCCACGAACTCCTGTGGTTTATGCAAGGCGACACCAATACACAGTATCTGCGTGATAATGGTGTATCTATTTGGGATGAGTGGGCGACAGAGGATGGCGATTTAGGACCATTGTATGGTGCGCAATGGCGCTCTTGGCCAACGCCTGACGGTGGCTCGATTGATCAACTGACTGAGGTTGTTGAGTCGATCAAAGTTCGACCGAACTCTCGACGTCTTTTAGTGTCTGCATGGAATCCATCATTATTGCCTGATGAGAGCCAATCACCGCAGGACAATGTTCGTGCGGGTCGGATGGCGCTGGCTCCTTGTCATACTCTGTTTCAGTTTTATGTCGCGAATAATCAATTGTCATGTCAGTTGTATCAGCGTTCTGCTGACGTTTTTCTCGGGGTGCCATTCAACATCGCAAGCTATGCATTATTGACTCATCTAGTCGCTGATCAATGTGGACTCGGAGTTGGTGATTTCATTTGGACGGGTGGCGACGTGCATTTGTATCAGAATCACGTTGAACAAGCGCGTGAGCAGCTATCGCGTGAACCAAGACCATTGCCTAGGCTGACTTTGGTCCGCAAACCCGATTCGATACTGGATTATCGTGAGGCTGATATAGTCATTGATGGATATGATCCACACCCGCACATCAAAGCTCCGGTAGCAATCTGATGAGAATTTCTTTGATTGTCGCGCGAGCTGATAACGGTGTCATTGGGGTCGATAACCAACTTCCTTGGCATCTGCCGTGTGATTTGAAGTATTTCAAGCAGGTCACTATGGGTAAGCCTGTTGTGATGGGTCGAAAAACCTTCGAATCGATTGGGCGCCCACTTCCTGGGCGAACAAATGTTGTGATCACACGTAATTCAGACTGGTCAGCCCCCGGCGTTCGTGTTGTTGGCAGTTTGGCGGATGCGTTGAAACTCGCAACTGCACAAGCAGATCTCGATGGTGCAGATGAAGTCATGATTATTGGTGGGGCCACTTTGTATCGTGAAGCGATAGAGCAAGTGGATCGGATGTATGTCACCCAAGTGCATGCGTCACCTGATGGGGACGCATTTTTTGAAGCACCTGATCAAAGTACGTTCGCACGAACATCGGCCGACGACCATGCCGGCGATGAGGTGTCACCGGCCCACAGTTACGAGGTGTGGGACCGGATTTCGCACTGATTAGTCCCCGTCGGTTACAGCTCCAAGACTGGCGGAAGACACCAAGCGTGCATACTTTGCGAGAACGCCACGGTTTGGAGTTTCTTTTTCCATTGTCCATGACGCTTTGCGACGAGCGAGTTCTGAATCATCAACATCAACTGTTAATGCGTTTGTTTCCGCGTCGATTGTGATGGTATCGCCGTCTTCGAGAAGTCCGATTGGACCACCTACAGCTGCTTCAGGGGTGACGTGACCGATCACAAATCCATGAGAGCCACCGGAGAAGCGGCCATCAGTGATCAGTGCGACGTCTTTACCAAGGCCAGCGCCCATGATGGCACTGGTTGGTGACAGCATTTCACGCATACCGGGGCCGCCTTTTGGTCCCTCGTAACGAATCACAATCACCGAGCCTTTGTCGATCTTTCCATCAAGAATCGCATTAAGCGCTTCTTCTTCTGAGTTGAAGCAGCGAGCCGTTCCTGTGAATGAAAGACCCTCTTTTCCAGAAATCTTTGCAACAGCTCCTTCAGGTGCAAGGTTGCCGTACAGAATTCTGAGGTGACTGTCCTTTTTAACTGGATTGTCGAATGCGCGAACGATGTCTTGTGATTCAGGATATGGCTGCACGTCAGCGAGGTTTTCAGCCATTGTTTGGCCCGTGCAGGTCATCACGTCGCCATGCAATAAACCGCGATCAAGCAACATCTTCATGAGAGGCTGAATTCCGCCAATTTCAATCAATTCACTCATCAAATACCGACCTGATGGTTTAACGTCCGCCAACACAGGTACGCGTTGACCGATCGTTGTGAAGTCATCCAGAGTTACATCAATGCCAGCGCACTGCGCCATGGCCAACAAGTGAAGAACAGCGTTGGTTGAACCGCCAAGTGCGATAACCACAGTGATCGCATTTTCAAATGATTTCTTGCTGACAATATCGGACGGTTTGAGATCCATCTCGATCATCCGCATCACAGCAGCACCTGCGCGCTCACAGTCTTCTTTTTTATCGCCTGATACGGCTTCTTGAGCAGAGGAATTCGGGAGTGATAGACCGAGTGCTTCGATCGCACTCGCCATGGTGTTTGCGGTGTACATACCGCCGCAAGAACCAGGCCCTGGGATCGCTGTTTTTTCAACAGCGATCAACTGCGAGTCATCAATAGTCCCTGCCGCGCGTTGTCCGACAGCTTCGAATACAGACACGATATCTCGACGCTCTGCGCCCGGCTTAATGGTGCCGCCGTAGACAAATACTGATGGGCGGTTCAAGCGAAGCATCGCCATCACGCATGCAGGCATATTTTTGTCACAACCACCGATAGTCACGACACCATCGAAACCTTGGCCGGCAACGACAGTTTCAATGGAATCACAAATCACTTCACGGCTGACCAACGAGTAACGCATCCCAGGTGTTCCCATGCTGATGCCGTCACTGACTGTGATGGTGTTGAAAACGACAGCTTTCGCGCCGGCAGCGTTCGCGCCAGCTTCAGCATGATCGGCAAGCTCATTGATGTGCATGTTACAAGGAGTCACCATGCTCCAAGTGCTTGCAATACCAATCTGCGGCTTTTTGAAATCTTCATCACCAAATCCCACTGCACGCAACATGGCGCGTGAGGGAGTTTGTGCAAGTCCATCGACGATGACGGACGAATAAGGGCGACGTTTGTCGGTCATAGTGGGTCCTATAGTTCTTTTTTCAGGATCAGCGAATTTCGCTGGTAGTTATATAAAGCCTGCCGATTTTCGGGTAAGGCTTCAACAGACGACATCTCAAAACCGCGTTCTTTAAACCAATCGCTTGCTTGAGTTGTTAATACAAAGAGAGTTTGAATCGATAGCGTGCGCGCTTGTTCTTCAATATGTTTCAGGAGTTTGGTGCCGATAGACTGTTCTGTTGTTGCGTGGTCGACGGCAAGGGCAGCGAGCTCAGCACATCCCGATTCCAACGGGTAAAGAGCAGCAGATCCCAAGATGCGGCCGTCTTGCTCGATCACGAAGAAGTGGTTGATTTCGGCTTCCAGCTTGTCGCGAGACCTCTGAACCAATGCGCCTCGCTCTTCCATTGGAGCGAGTAAATGAATCAGGCCAGGTAGGTCATCAACGCGGGCTTGTCGCACGGGCGCCGCAGGCTGTGAGGCGATGAGTGTACCTGTGCCATCGGTGGTCATGAGCTCTGTTAGGATTGCTCCATCGATACCTGCACCGAGCAGATGACAACGACCAACGCCTCCCCTGACAGCACGCTCCGCTGCGTCGAGTCGTCGCTGCATTTCATTGTTCTGATGCGACCGGGTTGTCCCGACTAAAGCGAGCGCAAGTTCAGAGAGACGTTCACCTTCGGTATCGACACAGTGCGGTGTTTCGCCCATCAAAATCAGCTTGTCGGCATTGAGAGCAACAGCTGTTTCAGCTGCAACTTCTTCGCTCGCGAGGTTGTAGAGCTCGCCGGCCGGTGAATGTGCGAGATGATCGAGATACACAACAGACCCAATTTCTAATTGTCTGCGAATACCTGATGCATCGATGCGTCTTACGGACCCCGTGAATTGATGGTTCACACCTTCGTGGATACCAAGGGGTTTGGCAGATACGAAATTGCCAGAGATCAAAGAAGATTTGCCGCGATTTCGGTGTTGAGCTCGCATGAAAAGACCGCGGAACGTAAGTCGATTCTGACTGACGAGATCAATAATGCGTTTAAGAAGGGATTGGTCGGTGATACGACGATGGCCATGATAAGCGCTTTCTAATCCTTGCTCACTGATGTACGAGTCGATGGAATGCCGTGTACTCTGTATGAGAACAAGATGAACGCCCAACGCGTTGAGCAGGACCAGGTCTTCCACCAAACGGCTGACAGAGGATTCAGTCTGGTCAGAATCTGATAGCAAAACGACAAATGTTTTGCCTCTAAACTGCTCGATGTAGGGGCCGGCTTCTCGAAGCCAGGCGACTAAGGGTTGCGTTTGAATGGTTAAACTCCTCTTCTCACAGGGAATTGTGCGATGAATCGG
>CAJXTO010000059.1 GCA_913061245.1 uncultured Oceanospirillales bacterium | reverse complement strand
CTGCAGATGTCGCATACAGAATCATCGGAATGGAGGGCGGGATAATGATTGCAAGAGACGCTGACGATGAAGTCACAGCAGCCGCAAGCGGCCCTGAATATCCTCGCTTTTTCATCTGGGGGATCAATACGGAGCCAAGTGCAGCCACGTCAGCAACAGCAGAGCCTGAAATCTCTGCAAAGAACAAACTGACTCCGATGTTGACCATCGCCAGACCGCCGCGTACGAACCCGATGATGGCGTTCACAAAATTGATTAACTTATCTGTGATGCCGCCAGCGTTCATGATGGCGCCGGCCAAAACAAACATCGGAATGGCAATCAAGGAAAACTTCGTCGATCCATCGTACATATCGAGAGCGAGTGTCACGATACTATCGAGCCCTTCACTAACAGCTAGGCCAAAAATCGCTGAGACGGCGAGTCCAACTGCAATCGGAACGTTCAAACAAATCAGCGCAAGCAAGATCAAGAACATAATAAAAACGATCATGACTTCACCCCTGCTTTCGCGAGTTCTGTTTCGACTTCTTCCTCGATTTCAGCGTGCTCAAGTGAAATTCCAGCACAAGTTTTCTTGTAGTAATCGGGGAAGCTCAGCAGTTCGCAAATGACAAACAGGGTCGCACCAATGGGTATCACCGACTGTGTTAGTTGAATCGGAATCCAAGTTAAAGACACCAAATATTCGCCTTCGAGTATCACAAGAACTTCGTATCCTGTGTATGCGAGTAATGCGAAAAACCCGACAACCACGGCCTCGGCAAAAATCACCGAATATGCTCTAAATGGCATCGGGATTGCCAAAAGAACCGTATCAAATCCAATGTGGCGACGATGCAATGCGGCATATGCACCACCATAATAGGTTAGCCAGGCCAGCTGAATCGCCGCGATCTCGTCATACCATGAGACCGAATTTCCTGTGATGCGGGCAAGCACCGCGAAGATAACCACACCTGTGAGAGCGATCATCTGAAATAAAATGAACCACACAAGTAGCTGATCGACAGCTTTAGCGAACCGATTCACACCGTACTCCTGACTCGTTTAAGTAAGCGGCCCGATAGGGCCGCTATTTGTGTTTCAAGCGCTCGATTAGTTGGCGAGGCTTTGTACTGTTTTCACCAATTCAGCGCCGCCCTCAACTGAGGCTGCAAACTCGTCATAAATTGGCTTCGATGCTTTGATGAACGCTGCGTTATCAGCTGTGTTCACCTGGACACCTGCTGCTTTGATCACATCCAAAAGCTCTGTTTCAAGTGCTGCTGCCTTTCGATATACAAAGGTTTGTGTTGACGCTGCACAATCTGACAAAACTTTACGAACATCGGCTGGGTGCTTTTCGAAGTGCTTCTTCGAAGACAAGATATAGGCTGGTGTATACACATGGCCTGTAATCGATAAGTATTTTTGCACCTCTTGGAATTTCGCTGAAGCGATCTGAGCATATGGATTTTCTTGACCATCCATCACGCCCGTTTTCAATGCAGTGAATACATCTGAAAACGCCATTGGCGTTGGGTTCGCGCCATACAGCTTGAACATTTTCACACGCCACGCACCATTTGGTGTTCTTAACTTAACACCCTGCAGATCTGCAGGTACGTTGATTGGACGTGTATTGTTCGTGATGTGACGGAAGCCATTCTCAAAATATCCAAGTATGTGATATCCCTTCGCCTGAGCTGCCGCTTGGAACGTGCCACCAAGCTTCTCTTGAACCCGCTTCATGTGCTCACGATCCTTGATGATGTATGGCATCTCAAACACGCCAAACTCATCAGAAACTGAAGACATCACTGACGATGGCAGTGCAAAGTCAACCTGACCAAGCTTCAGTTTTTGTAGTAACTCTTTGTCCTTACCCAACTGTGAGGATCCGAACGTTTGAACTTCGATCTTTCCATTTGATTCATCATTGACACACTGTGCGTACGCATTGACGCTGGCCTCAAAAAGAGACCCAGGTGCCCCCACGTGTCCGAATTTCAAAGTGACATCTGCTGCCTGAACCTGCGCCGTAACCGCCGCCGATAGAACAGCTGCTGATGCTGCTAGTGAACGTAAGACTTTCATAGTTTCCTCCGATTTATTTTTATCCTTGGAGTGAGTTTTAATTACCGCATCAGAACCTGCATTGCAGCCTCTACTCCCCCTGCCTTGTGCGGCACACCGGCAAGGCTCAAACCCATTTCAACACCGCTTAGTGTTCCCATGAGTGTGAGTTCGTTGAAGTCACCCAGGTGGCCGATGCGGAAAGCTTTACCTTTTAACTTCCCAAGACCTGTACCAAGTGACATATCAAATCGTTCCAAAATTATTTTCCGAACGGCGTCTGCATCATGGCCCTCTGGCATCATGATTCCAGTCAACACATTCGAATGCTCTTTTGGATTCTGACAAACCGTCTCTAATCCCCAGACCGAAACCGCTTCGCGGCAAGCATCTGCAAGACGCTGATGCCGGGCAAAAACATTATCCAGCCCTTCTTCCTCAAGCATTGCAATTGCTTCTTTCAGACCATAGAGCAATGTTGTAGCCGGGGTGTAAGGGAAATACCCTGTCGCATTAGAAGCGAGCATCTCTTGCCAGTCCCAATACGAGCGTTTAGATCCACCTTTCTTAGCGGCTTCAATTGCCCTATCAGACAATGCATTGAAGCCAAGTCCAGGGGGCATCATGAGACCTTTTTGAGACCCCGACACAGTCACATCGGCACCCCATTTATCATGCTCGTAATCAACCGAAGCCAAGCCCGAAATGCTATCCACAAGTAACAACGCAGGATGGCCAGTGGCATCAATTGCTTTTCTTACAGAAGCGATATCCGAAGTGATTCCGCAACTCGTCTCGTGATGAACACAACACACTGCTTTGATTGAGTGGTTTGAGTCTTGGCGCAGCCGCTCTTCGATCCGATTGGCATCGACACCATTCCGCCAGTCGCCCGCTAAGAATTCAGTCTCAATACCCAGACGATCTGCCATTTGCTTCCAAAGGGTGGCGAATTGTCCCGTTTCATAGAATAAAACTTGGTCACCGGCCTCTAATACATTCGATAGACAAGCCTCCCAAGCCCCTGTGCCGGAGCTCGGGTAAATCACAACTGGCGAATTGGTTTTGAAGATACGCTGCATCCCCGACAGGACCGACAGCCCAAGGTCTGCAAAATCTGGCCCACGATGGTCGATCACGGCTGCATCAATGGCACGTGAAATTCTGTCAGGTACCGGGCTTGGTCCTGGGATTTGTAAGAAGTGTCGTCCTGCCCTGTATGCCATGGGTGGAATCCTTATTGTTATCTCGTTGTTCGAAACCACAGGCTTATGTTGCAAGCCTATCTCAAAACCGAATAATATGCATATCGTATTTTGTATGCAAAATAAAAACTAAAAAGAAAAGCGATGAACACACTCTCAATCCCATCGGTAGATATGAACATCCGGCAATCAAAACCGCGTCAATTAGATGCGGGCGAGTCGCGTCGACTTAAGAAACGCATCGAAAATGGCACTCAATGCGAGATCCTTTTCTCCCGCTTTGACCGCGGTCGATACGCAACAGACGCGAGTCATTATCAAATTTTTCCTCTCGGAGTTGTCATTCCTAAAACAAGGGATGACTTGCGCGCGCTCATTGAGATCGCAAAAGAATTTGGCATTTGTCTCACAGGCCGCGGCGGTGGAACCAGCCAAAACGGTCAAACCATTAATCAGTCCTTGGTTATCGACTACTCGAAATATCTGAATAATCTTGTTCATGTCGACAAGGACAATCGTATTTGTCGCGTTGAGCCTGGAATCGTGCTCGATCATCTCAATGCGAAACTCAAATCAACCGGCCTTTGGTATCCAGTCGATGTGTCCACTTCAAGTCGAGCAACCCTCGGCGGAATGACTGGGAACAATAGTTGTGGATCCCGAAGCATCCGATATGGAACGATGCGAGATAATGTACAAAGCGTCCGCGCGCTCCTAGCCGACGGCTCTATCGCTCATTGGCACGAATTGTCAGCCGAGGATCAAAAGCTATCTGCGACCGATTTGGCAGCGCGGTCTGATCTATTGAGTCAGCTCCTGTGCCTTGGCGCTACCCATAAAGATTTAATTGAATCGCGGCTTCCGCAACTCATGCGTCGTGTCGGCGGCTACAACATCGATTCTTTGATCCCAGACGGTAACGGTGGATCAGGGTGTTGGCCAGGCACAAGAAGTAATCCAGCGCATCTATTCGTGGGAAGCGAAGGAACACTCGGACTATTCGAAGAACTCGAACTTAAACTGTCGCCAACCCCAAAAAATAAAACCTTGGGGGTTTGTCACTTCCAAACCTTCTATGCAGCCATGGATGCAGCGCAACACCTTGTCACATTAGGCCCATCGGCAGTCGAACTGGTTGACCGTACAATGATTGACCTGTCACGCGACATCCCAATGTTTGCAAAGACTGTGAATCTGTTCGTGAAAGGAGAGCCTGACGCACTTCTTCTAGTCGAATTTTCAGAAGAAGACCAACAAGAAAACATCCGACGTCTTGATCAGCTCGAACAGATGATGGCAGATCTTGGGCAACCTGATTCCGTCGTCAGAGCAGAAAATCTCGCATTTCAAAAACAGATTTGGGAAGTCAGAAAACAAGGTCTCAACATCATGATGTCGATGCGCGGCGATGCAAAGCCGATATCGATTGTTGAGGACTGTGCTGTAGAACTCAAAGATCTTGCCGAATATACAAGACGATTAACAGAAGTATTTGAAAAGCATGGGACCAGCGGTTGCTGGTATGCACACGCATCTGTCGGAACATTACATGTTCGCCCTGTTCTCAACTTAAAACAGAAGCTTGGTGCAGAAGCGTTACGCGCTGTAGCCGAAGAAGCATTTGAAATGGTCCGTGAATACAAAGGATCACATTCAGGCGAACACGGTGACGGGATCGCACGATCTGAGTTCCATAAAGATATGTTTGGCCAAGACATGGTGCATCTTTTCGAGCAGGTCAAACAGATGCTCGATCCCCAAGGAATTTTTAATCCTAATAAAATCGTCAATCCGCCAAAACATGATGACCGAACTCTATTCCGCTTTGCCCCGGAGTATGAAGATCGAGTTGCAATTCACGGCTCATTTGAGACTGGATTCGACTGGTCTGGTTGGGGAAGTTTTAGCAGCGCCGTTGAGATGTGTAACAACAATGGCGCGTGCAGAAAAACCGACCCTGGAGTCATGTGCCCATCCTATCGAGTGACCAAGAACGAGAAAGATTTAGTCCGGGGTCGTGCAAACACGCTTCGCCTGGCCTTATCAGGCCAATTGGGACCCAATGCTGTGACATCTGAAGAGATGATGGAAACCATGAAACTCTGCGTGGGCTGTAAAGCATGCCAGAACGAATGTCCGACTAGCGTGGATATGGCCAAGATGAAAACTGAGGTTCTTTATCAACGCAGTAAACGTTTTGGTATTGGTCTCCGCGAGAAACTTATCGCGTACATGCCTTACTACTCGCCATGGCTGAAACAAGTGCCTTGGCTAGCAAATCTCAGAGATCAAATTCCAGGCCTTCCTTGGCTCACAGAAAAGGCTCTGGGTTTAGCAAAGGATCGACAACTCCCGGTATGGGATAAGGCCTATCGAGCACCTGCTATCGAGCCCCAGACTGACAAGCCTCCAGTCATTTTATTCGGCGATACCTTCAACAGGTCGTTCGAAACCAAGAACCTTTACGCAGCTCGCGAAGTACTCGAATCGATGGGATATGAGGTCATCGAACCCAAACCTGACAATCGACCTGTTTGTTGCGGCCGAACATTTCTTGCTGCTGGTCTTGTTGACCAAGCAAAAAAAGAAGCTGCACGCTTTGTGGAAACAGTTATGCCTTGGGTTCGACAAGGTATCCCAGTGGTCGGCCTTGAACCCTCTTGTCTTTTAACTTTGCGTGACGAGTTTCAGGTCTTGCTCCCAGGTGACGATGCACAGCAACTCGCAGAGCATGCATTCTTATTTGAGGAATTTATTGAAAAAGAGCTCAGCGCTGAAAGATCACAATTAGATCTTATCGAAGCCCAGTGCTCAGAGGTTTTGGTTCATGGACATTGTCACCAAAAAGCTGCGCGAGCAATGGGGCCAGTGGAGGCGCTTCTCAAACGTATTCCAAACCTCAAAGTATCGACTATCGAAACATCATGTTGCGGAATGGCTGGACATTTTGGTTATCAGAAAGAAACTCTGAAAGAGTCACTAGCGATGGCTGAACTTAATTTACTGCCTGCAGTTCGCGAGGCCAGTCCAACAGCACGGATTGTTGCTGATGGTACAAGCTGTCGACATCAGATTGCTGACAACACATCTCGTCAGGCAGAGCATGTCGCGGTACTCTTAGCGGAACATCTAAGGAAGGATTAGTCCGTTGAATTCGAGTGTCATTGTCAGAGCGCCCTTACACGTTCAAGTCGCAGAGCGGCTTCGCTTATTAATCGACTCAGGTGAATTAGCACCCGGTACTCGCCTCAATGAAATCGATCTCTGCAACACGATGGGTGTAAGTCGCACACCGCTGCGGGAAGCAATCCGCTCACTAGCCACTGAGGGACTCATTGAGCTCCAACCAAACCGCGGAGCTATCGTAAGCATCGTCAGCCAAGAAGATGTCACTGAGATCCTCCCGATCATGGCATCGCTCGAAGGCTTAGGTGGTCGATTGGCTGCAATGCACATGGATCAAAGCAAGATCGCACAAGTTCGAAAAATCCATAACCAAATGATCTCTCATTACAAAAATAATGAAGTAGCTGAATATTTTGAAACAAATCGCCTCATCCACGAATTAATTACCGAAGGAAGTGGTAACCAAACACTTGTCGATACAATTAACAGCCTATCTGCAAAAGTGCGTCGCGCTCGATTTACAGCGCAAATGACAAAAGAAAGCTGGGCTAAGGCTGTCTCAGAGCATGAGGAAATGATTGCAGCGCTTGAAGCCCAAGATCCAGACCGCCTCGAGGCAATTCTCGTTCAACACGTTGAGACAAAGCGAGCCACGATTCTCGGGGCGATCGAACAAAATCCATAGAAGTTATCCAACCAAATGAAGTTGGACATGACGACTCGAACCGCGAGTTCGGTGCTCTATCAAAAAAATGCCCTGCCATGTTCCAAGTACCAACCGGGAATCGCGAATACTTAATGTCAGGTGAGTTTGAGTCAACGCAGTCTTTAAATGTGCCGGCATGTCATCCAGTCCCTCGAGGTCATGCTCATATCGACCTACCTCCATCGGTGCAAGAGTATCCAAAAATCGAACGATGTCGCGTTGCACATCAGGAGACGCATTTTCCTGTATGAGCAATGAAGCCGATGTATGCAATACCGACAGCTGACACAAGCCATTGGACAACCCGCAGTCAGAGACAAATTTCTCAACATCACGAGTAATGGAGTGCATTGAAAAACCATCAGTGCGAACGATTAAATCATGAAAATATTGGTCCACTAATCAAGCCTCAACAAGGTAGTTACACTATATGTAGTAGTTGAATATCACTGAAACTACTATATATTGTTTGAAGTCGTGTCAGTTATGGGAAAGGGAAATGGTTGTTATTTCATCACTATTCGCTCTAGCCTTCGGACTCAGCCTAGGGCTCATATTTGACAATGTTCTGGTGTTAGTAGCGATCTCTTTACTTATCCCTAGCCTGTTTTGGGGGTTCAAAGCTTTCAACCAATCCAATCACCATTCAGAAGCGATAGACTCCTCGAGCCTGCCCATGTCGATTTTTAAAAGTGAATTTGATGATATGGAGTTCACAGATGATCGTGAACGCTTGAGCAGAAAAAGAACTATATCCACTGCCATGAGTTACGTTGTGGGAGTATTCATTGGCGGAGTCGTCGCGCCAATCGTTTCAGCCAATCTATAACGTCGTCGAGGGAACCGGGAAACTGCCAACCTCTGTCACCTCGCGACAGTGATCAAGTGACACTTCTTCGAAGGTAACCCACCATTTAAACGGATCATCTCCGACACTCATTCCGTATTCACTGACTTCTTTCATCGCAGCAAAACGTTTTTTATCAGAAACAGCCATTTCCATTATGGATGGCCAGCTGAAAGCACGTATTTCTTGTGGATCAAAGCTATAACGAGCTTTTGGCACTTCTGGATTACCGATCGAATAACAAAATTCCTGCTCAGTAAACCAGACGTAACGACCACGTGCCTTATATTCTTTCTTTGTTGACCGCCATTGGTAACTTAGCTCAGACGCTCGTGGCTGATTTAAATGGAGTCCCGCTTCTATAAAATATTCGAGGCGACACCCCTCCAGCCCTACAAAACCAGAAGAATCGATCTCTTTTCGAATCGGGCTATGGGTGAAGTGGTAGATCATTAAATTTCTTGTTTAAGCGTGTCGATTTCGCTCTTAAGGCTCTGAATGTCCTGCTCACACTCTTCAATACGAAGCTTCGCTAACTGCTTGCGCTGCTCTTGACCTGTCGCGGTTAAATGATAAGTCTGACCACGCTTACCTTTGGATGTCGTGACAATGTTCGTTTCAAGAATGCCAGCTCCAACAAGGGCGCGAATTGTTTGGTTAGCTGTACCCAAACTCACATCAACTTGCTCAGCTAACTCACGCTGCGAGATCTCTTCTGCTTTTTCAATGACTCGCAAAAGATTCAATGCGCGTTCAGTCGATAAACCCATTTCAATGCCTCGTAGAAAAACAATGTATACAAAATATTGGTTGCAACCCG
>CAJXTO010000058.1 GCA_913061245.1 uncultured Oceanospirillales bacterium | reverse complement strand
TAAAGCGCGCCGAACGCCCTGTGCAAGTTGGACTCATAGGAGCCGGAAAATTCGGCTCCATGTTTTTAAGCCAAGTCCCAACGACCGTTGGACTTGAAGTCAAAGCCATTGCCGACTTGGACCCAGAGCGTGCCAAGCAAGCCTGCCGAAACGTCGGGTGGAGCGAGGAGCTCATCAAACAAACTGAGTTCTTTGACAGCACTCAACACATGATTGATGCAGGTGGTATTGATGTTTTGGTTGAAGCGACCGGCAATCCATTAGCCGGTATCGCTCACGCGAAAATGGCGATCGAGAGCAAGACACATATCGTAATGGTCAATGTCGAAGCTGACGTGCTTGCCGGCGGGATTCTCGCCAAAGAGGCACGTGAAGCAGGCATAGTCTATTCCATGGCCTATGGTGACCAACCCGCGCTCACGATTGAGCTTGTCGAATGGGCGCGCGCAACAGGCTTCAATGTCGTCGCGGCAGGCAAAGGCACCAAATACATGCCCGAGTATCACTATTCAACGCCAGATACGATCTGGGATCACTATGGACTTACTCCAGAGCAAGCTGCAGCAGCCGGTATGAACAGCCAAATGTTCAATAGCTTCTTAGACGGAACAAAGTCCGCATTGGAAATGGCAGCCATCTCCAATGGGACAGGTCTCAAAGCGCCTGACGATGGTCTCTACTTTCCACCGGCCGGAATGGATGATCTGGCACACATTCTCAGGCCTCGTTCTGTTGGTGGTCAACTTGATGATAGCGGCATGGTCGAAGTTGTCACTTCAGTCGAACGTGACGGTCGTCCTGTTTATAAAGATCTCCGTTGGGGTGTTTATGTCGTGATTGAGGCTCCAAATGATTATGCATCCGCATGTTTTAAGCAGTACGGCATGAATACTGATTCAACAGGTCGTTACTCAGCGATGTACAAACCCTTCCACTTGATTGGCTTGGAACTCAACATCTCAATCCTTTCAGCTGCCCTTCTCAATAAACCCACAGGCTCGACACTCGATTTCAACAGTGACGTCGTTGCAACTGCAAAACGTGACTTGAAAGCCGGTGAAATGCTCGATGGCGAAGGCGGTTTCACTGTGTATGGAAAACTGATGCCTGCAGCGAAGTCGCTCGCACTCGGCGGCCTTCCGATCGGCCTCGCACATCGTGTGAAACTTAAAAACAACGTCAACAAAGACCAGCCGATCTCATGGTCCGATGTTGAAATTGATATGACCACTCAGGCCGTTTCAACGCGGAAAGCAATGGAAGACCTTTACCGCTAGTCTGGAATATCAAGGCTCAACAGCGGCGCGTGCTGTTGGGCCCCATAGACGTCGGTTTCCCCAAATGCACCCGATGATCGAGCGCGTTTAATCGTCACTTTAATCGCAAGTGCTGGCTCAAACTCAACAACAGAAAGCACATCACTCACCGGAATGTGAAATAGCGCTGCAAACTTGTTAGCCGACAACACTTCAGATTTCACTGCACGCTCGAAATCATCATGGGTCGCAAACAACACATCAAAGGTGAGCTCAAATGGACCTGCATTCTTTGAGCGAATCACTGTCGCCAGATCAGATAGCTTCATCAAGTCACTCCCCTGACCTTGATCTGAATTGGAAATGGACTGAGCGGATCATCAACTGTCATGAGGTGATACACACTGAATTCGTAGACCACGCCATGCGAAATATCGGATGGAGAATAAGGGAACGCGAGATTGCCCGCTGTTGATTGCCGTCCTGGATAACCGAAGTGTAAAAGTGTCGACCGAGCAAAAGAACAGACGGTATCCGCAAGCGATTGTGTTTTCGCGACCACTTCAATCACCAAACCGACTTCGTGAGGCAGTTGCTCACGACAAGGTTCTAACTCACCCATCACGCCATTCTTTCCGTATACGCGAAACAAGAGTTGAACATCTGCTTGATCAATCGATTGAAAGTTTGTGAATACACGCTCACGGACGGCGAGCAACACCGCATCGAGTTGCTCAATCAAATCAGGCGCGCGAATGCCAGCGATCGAAATTGTTCGAAAGCCCGCGGGTTGCGAGCCCTCTAGCTTGATGGTGTATCGCTCACTTTTTTGTAACTGGGTACCAGTCACACGCACACGTCGCTCATCGAGCTGCTCAAAGTGACAAGCAGTCAAATCCAACACGCCACCAGGACCTGGCAGAAATCGAGGATCTGTTTTCTCATAGAGTGTATGCGCTGCAACTGAAGTTACGGTGCATCGTCGCTCAGAACTCAAGGCTTCAAGCGTAAAACCGCTCGCATCAACTACGCCAAGCATGCAGTCAGACCCACTCCCAGGAACAGCAGCAATCGCAGCACACTCAAGAATTTTACCCATATGCAGTGATAATGCTTCAGACAAGCCTGCCCTGATCGGTACTGCAGCAAAGACTGCTGGGTCATAACACCGCCCAGTCACCACGATCTGCGCACCCTGTTCGAGTGCATCAATCACAGGTTCAACACCCATCTGAGCGACAATATAGGTGGAATTTGTGATTGCCTCTTCAGTCAACTGAGGAACCGGACCAAGCGCTGAAATCCGCCCCGCATGCAATGCATTGATGACCGAATCTTGGTCTTGATCAGAGGCAATCTCGGCTACCCGCGCATTGCGATTTAGATCACACAGCACCTCATCAATCACTTCAAGACACCATTGCAGATGCGGTCTCGCTCCAGATCCACCAGCTGTGCCAATGAGCACAGGGATCTCTCGCTCAAGCCCTGCCTTAATCATGAGCGTTAGATCACGTTTGACAGCCTCTCTATTCGTAAACGATTCACCTGAGCCGAGGTAGTAAGGTCCTGGATCGGTTGAGCCTGCATCAACGGCAATCGCATCTGGATTGCGAGCCAAACCGGCTTCAAATGATGATTCAGGAAATCCGTAGCCTAAAATCGCTGTCGGAGAAAGAATTGAAATTGAATGATTCAAGGTCGGACCTCACTCATGCTCAGCCCGACCTATCGATCAGGCGTTACTTTTCGAGTTTACAAGTAGAGATGCCAATGAGGGAATAGAGACCGCAGCGTTCAAACAGACCAGTTGCCAGTGGAACAATACCAATCAAACCCCAAGCGCCGATCGCACCAACCATCACAAGACCGATCAGGAAGGAACCGAATAAAATTCTGCCCCATTTATCTACGCCACCAACATTTGCTTTCATTCACGTTCTCCTTTGAAAAGCTGATCAAATCATAGTTGTTTGAAACGGTCCTTGAGAAGTATCAATTTTCCTCATGGTTGAGAAAAGCAGGACTCAAACGACTGGGCCATTTCCAAGACAATTTGAGGATAGTAGTCAGCATCGATGGCCATACCCTCCCCTAGTGGATCGAGCTCCGCTATCGTAATCGGAAGTCCCTCAGTCATCGATCTCAGAATAGAGGGCGAGAACTGCGGTTCTCGATACACACACTGGGTACCCGACGACAGCAAATACTCTCTAATTTCGCTCACCACCTTCGCACTCGGCGCCATTTCGGGGTTCAGAGTTAAGACAGCAGGCGACATCAACCCAAAGCGTTTTTCGAAATACTGGAAAGCATCATGAAAAACAACATAGGGTCGGTTGCTGTAGGGTGACAACTGACGTCGGATCGTTTTCGTCGCACTCTCGACTCGATCTCTAAAAAGGGCAGCATTCTCTCGATAAATCGCTTCACCAGCAGGATCAGCGTCGGATAGCACGGTGGCCAAGTAGCTGGCCATCTCGATCGCGTTCATCGGATCGAGCCAAAGGTGTAAATCATCATGATGGCTTGCATTGCCGTGATCGTGTCCGTGCGAATGCGATTCCGCATGTTCACTCGACAACACCCCAATCTCTCGCGTCTCCCATAGTTGAATATTAGGCGCTTCAGAGAGCTCAATCGCACGACCTGGCGTCAGAGACCCCAATGACTTAGCCAGAAATGACTCCAAGCCAAAATCGACTAAAACCACAAAATCAGCCTTTTGAAGCAGTTGGGCTTGTGAGGGCTTCAGTGAAAAATGATGTGGTGATGCGGATCCTTTAAGAAGGAGATCTGCCTGCACGCGATCGCCACCAACCGCCACAACGATTGCGTGCACAGGTGCGATCGAGGAGACAATTCGTAACCGTTCTGCGTAAACCTGTGGTGCGATAACCAAGGCGAAAGAAAGTAGCGCCAAGCTGAACAGTCTCTTCACTGAAATCTCCAATTTGAAAACGTTATGATATAACATTACATTCGTTTCGATAAATAGGTCCGATGCTCACATGTCGCAGAAAGAACTCATCAGACTGACCAACGCCGGTTATCAAACCACTGATCGTTGGCTTGTACGTGATGTCTCGCTGACGGTGAACCAAGGTGAGATCGTCACATTGATTGGACCAAACGGTTCAGGAAAGTCCACCACGGCGAAAATGGCCCTCGGGATTCTGAAGCCAACGTCTGGTGAGGCATTCTGTGCTCGAGGCCTCAAAGTTTCTTATGTGCCCCAGAAATTAATGATCGATTGGACCCTGCCACTCGACGTTGACCATTTCTTTCGTTTGACGAGCAAGCCATCAATCCAAGCGCAACACCGTGCTATTGAAGCAACCGGCATCGGACATTTATTGAACCAAGAACTTCGATCGCTGTCTGGCGGTGAATTCCAACGCGTTCTCATTGCTCGAGCTATTGCTCGCGAACCTGATTTGTTGGTTCTTGATGAACCTGTTCAAGGTGTCGATTTTTCAGGCGAAAACGAGCTGTATCAGCTCATCGGGGCCATTCGCGATGACCTCAACTGCGGAATTCTTATGATTTCACACGATCTTCACGTCGTGATGGCTAAAACTGACCAAGTTATTTGTCTCAATGGTCATGTCTGTTGTTCGGGTACACCGGTGAGCGTGTCTCAGACTGATGAATTCCAAGCCTTATTTGGTCTCCGTGGACATGCCGATATTGCACTGTACCAACACCACCATGACCATCAACATACTGCTGATGGATCAATAGCTCATGAACATCATGCTGGATGCAGCCATGATTGATGATTTCTTTGTTCGCGCCCTCCTCGCCGGAATCGGGCTCGCTCTCATGGCAGGCCCTCTTGGTTGCTTCGTGATCTGGAAACGCATGGCGTATTTTGGCGACACGTTGGCACATGGGGCGCTTTTGGGTATTGCGCTCGGATTGTTATTTGAACTGCATCTAGAGCTTTCTGTGTTTCTTGTGTGCACACTTATCGCAATCACGCTCTTCTTATTACAGCGACGTGCAAGCATTTCTTCAGATGCGCTCCTCGGTATTTTGGCTCACGCCTCGCTCGCAATCGGCCTGGTCGTTTTATCACTTATGACATGGATCCGTGTCGATCTAATGGGGCTTTTATTCGGCGACATTCTTGCGGTTTCACAGCGAGATTTGGCCATCATTGCTGGGACGCTCATCTCGGTCAGCGCTATTTTATTCGTCACTTGGCGATCTTTGTTCGCTGCAACTGTCAGTCGTGAATTAGCAGAAGCAGAAGGGTTAAAGCCTCAGCGTGCAGAAATTATATTTATGCTCTTAATCGCGTCGGTCATCGCTGTCGCGATCAAAATCGTTGGGGTGCTATTGATCACATCATTGTTGATCATCCCTGCCGCTACAGCCAGGCGCATGTCGACTTCACCAGGCCAGATGATGATGCTGTCTTCTATCGTTGGCGTATGTGCGGTTATTTTAGGCTTAACAGGTTCACTGAACTTAGATACCCCGTCAGGTCCCAGTATCGTCGTTGCTTCCGTCACACTCTTTCTGTTCTCGATGACACCGATAGCACATCGCATACAGAACGTTTTAAAAGGGGAATAACGTGAGTGAAACGAAGCTGACGAAAAATCAATCGCTCGTTTTAGCGGTACTCGAATCACACCAAAGTCCTTTGAGTGCGTACTCGATTCTCGACCAACTAACCGATGCAGGCCTCCGCGCACCACCTCAGGTCTATCGAGCACTTGAAAAGCTTATCGACTATGGATTGATCCATAAGTTGGAGAGCATCAACAGCTATGTTGCATGCCAACACCGCCATTGCGGATCCCATCAAGTCACAAGCTTTGCAATCTGTGATTCGTGCGAACACGTCTCTGAAATCATCAATGCCCAATTCGACAAGACACTTCACGAACTTGCGGAGAACGCAGGCTTAACACCAAAACATTCGACGGTTGAGATCCATGGGTTGTGTAACGCGTGCTCAGGGCTAGAGCATTAAGAATTACTTCTCTTTTGGAAGCGCAGTAAATGGAATGGGACTCCCAAGAACAACAAATCTTAGAAGTCCATAAGGCACACCGAGCACAACAAAAAAGATCAGAATATCCAGATCGTCACCCAAGCCCGCGAGCACAATCAAAACCCCAATCAAAGACAATGCAAATAGCACTGTTAGAAACCAGTCCACGACCAGTAAAGCTCGACGCACAGCATTTATCCTCTGACTTGCATATGCATGCAGTGTGGGATGTTGAGCTTAATTTCAAGGACAACAGACTGAAGTGATTTATTTTTGAGACGGATACCCGTTAATTTGATGCACGATCCACATCGTAATCTTTGGTGCGATCGGTAATGCAAGAAATGCAGCCACTGAAGCGACAGGCCATGCAAACACGAATGCCCGCCCCCAGTTGATGAAGAAATCATCGGTAAATCCCAGGTTCATCCAAGTGACGAATCCAGTCATGATGGTTGCCATAATGCAGGCCATCACGATCGGGCCAACGAATTTAGGGGATACTTTCATGCAATGTCTCGCTCAGTGTTAGCGTCGAAAGAATACTCGATATCTGGCCAAAATCATTGATTAAGCTCAATTTTTAGGAAGTAAGTGCCTCAAGAACAGCAGCTTTAGCATGTGATTCTGTTGTATCAATGAGCGGCACTTCCGCATCCGATGGTGAGACTAACAACCCAATTTCTGTGCAACCCAGTACGACAGCTTCTGCGCCAGACATGATCAAGTTTGCCATAACATCACGGTATACCTCTCGCGATGACTCGCGAATGATGCCGTGACATAACTCGTCATAAATCACCGCGTGCACCCGCTCTTGATCGGTTAAGCTCGGGGTAATCACTTGAATACCGTGCTTTTCGGTGAGTCGCTCTCTGTAAAATGGGCGCTGCATTGTAAATTGGGTACCTAAAAGCCCAATCGTAGTGATATTGAGTTCATGAATGCGTTGAGCTGTCGTATCCGCGATATGCAAGACGGGGATGGTTATCGAAGCGCAAATCAAGTCGTACACTTCATGCATCGTATTGGTACAAATAAGAAGAAAATCAGCCCCTGCAGCCTCAATTTGTCGAGCAGCACGACTCAGAATGTCAGCGGCACCAGCCCAATCATCAGCCGATTGAAGTTTTTCGATTTCAGCGAAATCGACACTCACCATAACAATCTTAGCTGAATGGAAGCCACCGAGTTTCTCGTTAACCACTCGGTTGATGAGAGCGTAATATGTTTGTGTGCTCTCCCAACTCATTCCGCCCAAAAGTCCGATGGTTTTCATCAGCTAAACCAACCACCTAATTCACTGACGTATAGAATGAGAAGAACAAAGGAGATGCCCTTCCATACCCACAAATTCTGACGAAGCTCTTCAGCTTCTTTTTCTAAGACTTTTAAGTCGTCGCTCATAAGTTTCTTCACCCCCCAAAGCTCATATCAGGCGCGCCAGCCACGTTACGACGCAATGACACAACCTTCTCATTTTCAACCATGATTGAAAATACAAACCGCGGTACTATGTGTTCATCAAAGAGGTTTTTAACCAGACGAGGATTCAATGAATCAAGTAATCAAAACGATTGCCACCGTTTTTTTGGTCGGCTTTACATCAATCGCACAAGCGGCTGCACCGCTGACCTACCGTTGTGTTGATGTGATTACTAAACGAGCGTTTCAGTTTGAGATCCCAGCAGATGGTAATGGAATGCTCACAATTGCACCTGGATTTCCAGTGCGATCTCGCGACGAATTGCCAATGACTGGTTTTGGTTCGAAAACATCATTTCGCTTTGGCAACGAAGTCGAGGGCGGGATGTTTCGTAATGGAATTTTCTACTACCACCGTCACGACACGGGCACAGGTACCAAGATCGTCAGTGGAACGTGTCGCATCATCTAGCTAGAGGATTCGGCACCAGCCCTTTTTGCCTAAGACCTCATTAAACCCGCGAAGCTCTCGGTAATGGCACCGGTCTGATTCGTAATCGATGATTGCATAGGCGCAAAATGACAAAGTCCCGCCGATGCAGACCAGCGCAACAAATGTTTGCATGTGATGCTTAATCCAACTCATCGCTCGATCCTAGCTAAACCTACCCTATCAATCGGCCGTGCTAAACAAAACTTCAGATTCTTAGTCATCAATGATTCAAATCATGTCTCCCTAACAGCGTATGCGATATCTTGAGACTGTTAAAAGGCCATACCTAGGAGAATGCCATGAGATATTGGCTAGCCTGCATCACAATGGTGACACTTGGATTGACGGCCCCATATTCGTCTGCAAACACGGAGGCGGCAAAAGAAAAACTAGTCCAGCATTATGCAGAGCCAGGGCGGGTCGAAGTGCAGTGGACAAAGGAGAAGTTTCAGATCGCCGTTAAATCGATGCCAATGAGCTCAAAGCTGTTTCTGATGTCTGTTTGCCGAACAGCTGCACTCGAATATTATCTCAACAAGTTTTCAGTCGAACTGCGGCGCATCGGATCGCAGAAAATCGAGGCGACCCGTCAGTGTCG
>CAJXTO010000057.1 GCA_913061245.1 uncultured Oceanospirillales bacterium | reverse complement strand
AAGTTGCTCGACTATCTGAAGTCAAAGGATCTGGGCCGTTATGCAGCATTGATCAAGGAACTTGGTCTCCGCCGTTAATCGGTTCAAAACGAAAACGGCCCTTCGGGGCCGTTTTTGCATTTTAGCCGGATGGGATCCGGCACGTTGGAAGTAGGAAATAATGGAAAAGCAAGTAGTACAATTTCAGTTTGGCGGGCAGGATGTCACGCTGGAAACAGGCGCAATCGCGCGTCAGGCAACAGGTGCCGTTTTAATCTCAATGGGCGAGACACAAATCCTCGCAACCGTCGTCGGGGCGAAAAATGTAAAACCCGGCCAGAATTTCTTCCCACTCTCAGTTCACTATCAAGAAAAGACATACGCTGCAGGTAAGATTCCTGGTGGCTACTTCAAGCGCGAAGGTCGTCCGACTGAGAAAGAAACACTGACATCACGTTTGATTGACCGTCCGATTCGTCCTTTGTTCCCAAATGGGTTCATGAACGAAGTGCAGGTCGTTTTGACAGTGATGTCGGCGTCAAAAACGCATGATTCAGATATCGCAGCAATGCTTGGTGCATCTGCTGCATTGGCAATCTCTGGTATTCCATTCAATGGACCGCTGGGTGCGGCGCGTGTTGGTTTCTCAGAAGATGGCCAATATATGTTGAACCCATCGTTCGATGAGCTCTCTGACTCACGTCTCGACATGGTTGTTGCCGGTACAAAAGACGCGGTATTGATGGTTGAATCTGAAGCCGATGAGTTGACAGAAGAGCAAATGTTGGGCGCTGTGATGTTTGCCCACAAAGAGTTCCAGGTTGCAATCGATGCAATTGGAGACTTCGGTAAGAAGTTCGGTAAAGATGCTTGGGAATGGGAAGCTCCATCAATTGACGAAGCGCTTCTTTCTCAAATTAAAGACCAGTATCAGCCGCGCATCGTTGAGGCGTACCAGATCTCTGAGAAGATGGTTCGTTATAACGCGCTGGGCGAGATTCGTTCAGAAGCAATTGCTGCACTTGGTGGTGCAGAAGGTGAGAACGCCGAAGCGGTTGGCGAACTGTTCAGTAAGGTTGAAAAGAATGTCGTTCGTAGCCGAGTGATCCAAGGATTGCCGCGGATCGACGGACGTGATCAGAAAACTGTTCGTCCGATTAACTGTGAAGTCGGTATGTTGAAGCGTGCACACGGTTCAGCTGTATTCACACGTGGCGAGACGCAGGCAATCGTCGTGACGACTCTTGGTGCTCTGCGCGATGCGCAAATCGTCGACGGTTTGATGGGTGATGAGAAAGACACCTTCATGCTGCATTACAACTTCCCTCCATACTGTGTTGGTGAAGCAGGCATGATGTCTGGTCCAAAGCGCCGCGAGATTGGTCATGGTCGTTTAGCGCGTCGTGGTGTTTACGCCATGCTTCCTGATGAAGAGACATTCCCATACACAATTCGTGTTGTGAGTGAGATCACTGAATCAAATGGTTCATCATCGATGGCGTCGGTATGTGGTGCGTCATTGGCACTCATGGATGCGGGTGTTCCTCTGCGTGCTCCAGTCGCTGGTATTGCGATGGGTCTCGTCAAAGAAGACGAAGGCTATGCTGTTTTGACAGACATCTTGGGTGATGAAGATCACCTCGGAGACATGGACTTTAAAGTCGCGGGTTCGTCTGACGGCGTGACTGCGCTGCAAATGGATATCAAGATTCAAGGTATCACTGAAGAAATCATGCGAGTTGCTTTGGCTCAAGCACAAGAAGCGCGTTTGCACATTCTTGGCGAAATGAACAAGGTGATCGATAGCGCGCGTGATGAAGTTGCTGACACAGCACCTCGTACGTACAGCTTCCGTATTGATCCAGATAAGATCCGTGAAGTCATCGGTAAAGGTGGTGCGACTATCCGCAGCATCTGTGAAACATCGGGTGCGACAGTCGATCTGGATGACGACGGCTTAGTTCGTGTGTATGCAGAGACCAAAGAAAAGGCGCAAAAAGCGATTTCTATGATCGAAGCAATCACAGCTGAAGCTGAAATCGGCGGTGTGTACAAAGGGAAGGTCGAGCGAATCGTTGATTTCGGTGCGTTCGTGAACATTCTTCCTGGAAAGGATGGTTTGGTTCACATCAGTCAGATCTCAGAAGAGCGTGTTGAGAACGTTGAAGACCACATGAAGGTCGGTGACGTTGTTAAAGTCAAAGTGCTCGACGTTGATGCACGTGGTCGTATCAAATTGACGATGAAAGATATCTAAGGTGAGAAGGGTGTTTTCACCCTTTGATTAGATTCAAAAAGCCTCGCAAATTGCGGGGCTTTTTTATGTCAGTGTTTTAACTCAACAACCAGGTTATCAATCAGTCGTGCTTGCCCCAGTTTCGCGGCAACTAAGATGACTGCAGACGTGGCCTCAACGTAGGATTTTGACAAATCCTGCGCATCCCTGATTTCTAGATAATCGAGTACGAAGCCTGCCGAAGTCAGTCGTTCTTTTTCTTGTTTGAGCGTGGTACTTACCTGGGAGTCGCTCCGCAATGCCTCGCCGATATTTTTTAATGTTGCATAGAGCATCGCTGCAGTCTCTCTTTCTTCCTTCGAGAGGTACGCATTTCGGCTACTCATTGCCAGCCCGCTTGGCTCTCGTGTCGTATCAGCGCCCACGATTGTCACCGGTATCAGTAAGTCAGCAACCATGGTCCTGATTACTTGTAACTGTTGGTAATCTTTATTGCCAAAAACAGCGACATTCGGTTGCACAATATTCAATAGCTTGGTTACGACGGTGGCAACACCTTTGAAGTGTCCTGGTCTGTGATGCCCGCACAAAATTGTGGATAGACTCGGCACATCAATTTCTGTATTCACACCCTTGGGATACATTTCACGCACAGTTGGTGCGAATACAGCATTGCATGGGTGATTTGCGAGAGCGCTACAGTCTGACTCTAATGTTCGTGGATAGGCATCAAAATCTTCATGTGGGCCAAATTGCATTGGATTGACGAAGATGCTGACGATAACAACATCCGACATCTCTGCAGCTTTGTTCACTAAATCGAGATGCCCTTGGTGCAGGTTACCCATTGTGGGAACAAATCCAATGGTTTTTCCTTGGCTCCTCGTTGCATTCAGGAATTCTCGGAGGTCGCCGACTGTATTAAATACCACGGGCATCTGATTACTCTTCAAAGCAATGCTCCGGAGCGGGGAAAGAGCCATCCTTTACTGCTTGATCATATGCTTGAAATGCGTCTTGAATCGAATTGGCTGAATCCATGAAATTCTTTACAAAACGCGCAGGCTTTCCTGGTGTGATGCCAAGAAGGTCATGCATCACGAGTACTTGGCCAGTGGTGGATGGGCCAGCACCGATTCCAATAACGGGCACGGTCGTGACTTTCATAATTGCGTCTGTGACATGATTGGGGACGCACTCAAGAAGAATAATGTCTGTTCCAGCTGCATCAAGCGCAGCAGCAGCATCGACAAGCCGTTTCGCGGTCTCATCGGTTCTGCCTTGCACTCGATATCCGCCAAACTGATTTACAAACTGAGGTGTTAGTCCGAGATGGCAGCAGGTAGCAACTCCTTGGTCTCGATACAGCTTAACGAGATCGACGAGATTGCTCCCTCCTTCAACCTTAACGACGTGAGCACCTGCCTGCATCAATTCTCGGGCGGTATCCACAGCATCCTGTGTGGTTGCCGATGCCATAAAAGGAATATCGGCAACAATCAAGCAGTGGGGAGAGGCTGCCGCTACACACTGCGTGTGATAGGCGATATCAGCGACTGTGACAGGAAGTGTGCTCTGGTGCCCCTGGAGAACCATGCCGAGGGAATCACCGACTAAGATTGTGTCAACACCTGCTTCAGAAGCGAGATGTGCGAAACAAGCATCGTAGGCTGTGACCATACTAAATTTCGTATTGTCAGTTCGATGCTTTTTCAGCGTATTAAGGGTGATCTGTGCCACTGCATACTTCCTATGTATCAATTCGAACCAGTGTCGATGAATCGTAGCTGTTTCGGTCGAGCTGGTCACCTGTTGGCGTGATTCCGTTGGGTATTAAGTCCAAGAGCGGAATGGTCACAAATGCGCGATTGAACAGTTCTTTGTGGGGAATGGTGAGTTCGGGGGTATTCATTCGGAGGTTTCCGTAGAAAAGAATATCGATGTCAATCGTTCTCGGCCCCCAGTGTTGGGTTTTAACCCGATGTTGTTGCAGTTCTATCTCTTGGATTTTGGTCAGCAATTCATTCGGAGTCAGAGCAGTGTGTCCTGAAATTACCGTATTCACAAAATCAGGCTGATCCTGAGGGCCTAGCGGTTTTGATTGGTATAGTTGCGCACATTGAATACCTTCGACTGTTTGAGCTAGGGATTGAATTGCTTCCTTTATTTGCGCGATAGGGTCATTGAGGTTTGAACCCAGTGCCAAGAACACCTGGTTAGTCACGACGTTTCGATTTTCTGCGCGGCCGACGTTTCGGTGGCTCGTCTTGGTCGTCTTTTACCGAGGCGATCAGATCACGACGCTGTGCGTCATCGGCAATTTGATATTGCGTCCACCATTCACCGAGTCCACCTGGTATCTCGCCAGACCGCTCACGTAGCAACAAAAAGTCATAGCCAGCTCTGAATCTTGGGTGCTCAAGGGTTGAGTCTGGACGACGGCCATGTCGCTTCTCAAGCTTGACTTGGAGCTCCCATATTTCTCGAATCGTGACACTGAATCGCTTAGGTATCGCGATAAATTGCTGATTAAAGTCAAGGGTCTCTGAGCACGCGATGGCGAGCGCTTGTGTTCGTCCATGCCCTTCAGCTTCGAGTTCTTCCCAGCGATGCTGAACCTGGGGCCAGTGCAGTGCTGCATATAAAAATGCGGGAGTAACTGACTTGCCCTCACTGAGCCGTGTGTCTGTGTTCAAAAGGGCGAGTTCGATCAAGCGTTGGTAGTGTGGATCGTCGGCTTCGCTTAAAAGGGCTTCAGTTTGCGGAAACAGTGGTCGTAATAGGTCATGCTTTACGAGCTCTGGAAAAGTCGCCTGCCCATGGCCTGCCTGAAGTAATTTCAATATTTCATCAAATAGCCGAGAAGGTGAGACATCTCTCAAAAGCGGAGCGAGGCGCCGAATGGGTTCAGCTGTTTCTTCTTCGAGCTCAAGACCAAGCTTTCCAATAAATCGAACAGCTCTGAGCATACGAACCGGATCTTCTCGGTAGCGCGTTTCCGGGTCACCAATAATTCGGATAACCCCATCTTCGAGATCATCGTAGCCACCAACAAAATCCAATACCTCATGGTTTGAAGGATCGTAGTAGAGGGCATTCATCGTAAAGTCACGACGAACTGCATCGTCTTCAACAGTTCCAAATACATTGTCGCGGACGAGCATGCCTGACGCGTTTGCCTGTTGTAGATGGCTGTTTTCTGCTGAGCCTCTGAAGGTTGTGACCTCAATGATTTCAGGTCCCATTCGGACATGGACAATCTGAAAGCGCCGACCGATGATGCGGGATTTTCGAAAGAGTTTCTGCACTTCCGAAGGCTTAGCGCTCGTCGCAACATCGAAGTCTTTAGGGTGTTTGCCGAGTAACAAGTCTCTAATTCCGCCACCAACCAGATAGGCCTCGTAGCCTGCTTGCTGCAGGATTTCGATGACGCGAAGGCTGCCGTGGGAAAGGTCTCGGTGATTAATGCCGTGATATTCCTGAGCGATGACGTCTTTAAATACATCAATACTCGCGGAAGGTTTCTTTTTAAACACCGAAAACAATACAAGACTCCATGGGCATAAAGCGGGAATGATAACAGAGCCAGGCAATAAAAAAGGGGCTTTCGCCCCTTTTGATAATCGCACGTTATTGATTATTTTTATTGTTCGTACGCTTAAAAATTACCTTTCAGTGTGCAATCTCAGTTCCAAGTTGCATTCCATACAACCAAGGCCTCAGCTTACGCTTTATTATGGTTATCGGCCCGAGGAAGCAATCCTGCTTCCCTGAAACTCAGTTCTCACAGTGAACCGTAATCTCATTCAGCTATGTTGTTATTGTTGTCGCTGTTTGTGTTCTTTTTTATTGGTCTTATTTCGAACACCTATATCGATTGCACATGCTGTGCCAACTTTCTCGGGGTGCAATAAATGCTTGATTTAAGTCACTTTCTAGGGGGTCTTTCCAAGATCTTTAGACCTAGGGCTTAGGCGAACGAGAGAAAAACTGTTACCAATAGTTACTTTTGGTAACGAATAAGTGTTACAAATCTGAAGGCTCATCTTTGCGGCGCGGAATTCCAAGTCGATTTCTTCGTTCCCAAAGGCTTTTTCGGCTGATACCTAAACGTTTAGCCAATTCGGTCTCACTCATGTGTTCTTCATGGGATAACACGAAGTGCTGAAAGTAGTCTTCAAGGGACATCATCGGTTGCGTACGACCAGGAGCTCTTTGCTCTCCAGCCGAAAATTCATGCCCTTGGCTTTGTGTATTTTGTAGACCGAGGTCTAAGTGATCGATCATCGGTCCTTCACAGAGGACGACTGCGCGCTCAATGACATTCCCTAGCTCTCGAACGTTTCCTGGCCACGCATGGCCTTGTATCGCCGTTCGAGCATCGCCACTGAATTTGAGCTCTGTTCGGTTCATCTGATGTTTTACGCGATCCAGGAAGGATTCTGCGAGTAGCATAATATCCTCACCACGCTCTCTGAGTGGAGGGCATCTCAGCTCAATCACATTCAGTCGGTAATATAAATCTTCCCGGAAATGTCCTTTGGCCACCATGTCCAGCAGATTACGGTGGGTCGCAGCAACGAGTCGGATATTGACGTAAGTTCGATCGGTACTTCCAACCCGGCGAATCTCACCTTCCTGTAGCACCCTCAATAACCTTGACTGCGCCTCTAGTGGGAGTTCACCGATTTCATCAAGGAATAATGTCGAGCCGTCTGCGGATTCGATCAAGCCTGCGCGGTCTTGCGTTGCGCCAGTAAACGCACCTTTAACATGACCAAAAAGCTCCGCCTCAATCAACGACTCTGGGATCGCCGCGCAGTTTACAGAAATCATTTCTCTAGAGGCACGCGAGGACAATTGATGAATCGATTGTGCGACAAGCTCCTTCCCGGTCCCTGATTCACCACCAATCAGAATAGTTGTATCCAATGGCGCAACACGCTGTATCTGTTTTTTGAGCTTGAGCATGCCATCGCACTGCCCAATCATGGGATCCCCCGTTTTGCTCGCGCCGGAGGCTGTTGCCTTTTCAACAACACGAAGAAGATCTTGGTGATCTACAGGCTTAGTAAAGCAGTCAAAGGCCCCTTTCCGCATGGCGACGATGCCGGCCTGAAGGGAGACTTGTCCGACCAATAGAATGAGCGGAATAGGCTTGAAGTGGCCGATTAAATCGATACCAGACCCATCGGATAGCCGATGTTCGCTGATCACGCAATCGATGAAAGACTCTTGTGACATCGCTTGTTTGAGCGATTCAGCAATCAGAACTTGATGCCCATGCTGCTCAAGGGCCATTTGAATCGATTTACGAACTATAGCTTCGTCTGTAACGAGAAGTAGCGTTGCCATGAGTATCCCTGTTTCGGGACAGTTTACGAGTTTCTATATCGAAAGGGTATTCGCTTCTGAAACCTTTGTAATGATTGGAAGGAAATTGTCCAACGAAAGGAAATACTCGATCCAAACTTCTGCACTGTCGGTGTGACTGGGCGTGTCATTTAGTAACAGCACGCGTGCGATAGCGGCGAAACTCTGACCGGGCTGACCCCAATCGACAGGGGTCGCAAATGTTTGCTTTGATAGTTTGGCCCCGTCTGCACCCACTAGAACGGGGAAGTGCCCATAGACTGGGCTTTGATAGCCCAAACGCTGCGCAATGAACCGTTGCATGGGGGTGGATTCGAGAAGGTCGATCCCTCGGATCACATGAGTGATCTGATCAATATGTTCATCAATCGCGCAGGCGAGTTGATAGGCGAATAGTCCATCTCGCCTCTTCACAATAAAGTCCCCCGGCGGATTAATTCTCTGCACCGGCGTCAATAGATCATGGATTTCGAGGTTGATCCCGCTTGTGTCAATTCGTACTGCATGACCCGAAACCAAAGCATGGCCAATCTGATAACGACAGATTCCTGGGTATGCTCCGCGAGGTAATGATTTGCGTGTGCAGTCGCATGAATACAAAAGACCCTCGTCCTCTAACGCAGTGAGAGCGACTGCGTAGTCAGCGATCCTCTCGGTTTGAAATCGAACGTAATCCGAGGGCTTGAATCCAAATGCATCGAGGCATTCTAGAATCGAGTCGGAATAGATGGTTTTACACCGTTTTTCATCCAGATCATCGATACGAACTAGCCATTCGCCATCATGCTGTTTAGCGTGGACGTAGCTGACGAGTGCAGCAAAGATAGACCCGAGGTGCAACGGGCCGGTTGCAGAGGGTGCAAACCGACCACGATACTGGGCCAAGTGTTTAGGCGCCTGTTTGTTTTTCGCGAAGCTCGTCGAGTGTCTTGCAGTCAACACACTGCGTAGCGGTTGGACGTGCTTCTAGGCGACGCAAACCGATTTCGATTCCGCAGGTTTCGCAAAATCCGTAATCGTCGTTCTCGATCGCTTCGAGTGTCTTGTCGATTTTCTTAATCAACTTCCGTTCACGATCTCTGGTGCGAAGCTCGAGGCTAAACTCTTCTTCTTGCGTGGCGCGATCGGCTGGATCAGCAAAATTCGCAGCCTCTTCTTTCATGTGCGAAACGGTGCGGTCGACTTCTTCCATCAGATTCCGCTTCCATTGTTCGAGAATCTTCACGAAGTGTTCACGCATCGCCTCACTCATGTACTCTTCATCTT
>CAJXTO010000056.1 GCA_913061245.1 uncultured Oceanospirillales bacterium | reverse complement strand
CTTCATCAGGCATTACAATCTGTTCGACCCCATGATGGACTTTACCGCGTTGTACGGCTGGCCAGACGATTGTTTCCAACTCGGCCAACAGACGTCGCTTCACAGGATTCGTTTGAGTGCGAAGCGTACGCCCAAATAACGTAACGTTCTTGGAAAGAAAATCCACCAAATTGCAATCCGTAGACGTCCCGCCCAATAGGCCAAATATGGCAATCCGTGCAGCGTTCGCTGCAACACTCAGATCCTTATTGAGATAACCCCCGCCGACCGGATCTAAGATCACATCAAACTGGAGGCCGAGACCTCGGAAATAAGCGGCCCAATCTTGAGACCTCAACACGCCAGCTTCCGCACCTCGCGCTACGCAATAATCGAGTTTTGCCTGTGATCCGCAAGTGATGTAGGGCACAGCACCCAACAAACGAGCCAACTGGATCGCAGCAATTCCAACACCCGATGCTCCGGCATGAATTAACACTTTTTCTTTTGGGATAACCTGTGCCTGATCCCATAGGTTGAAGAGCGCTGTACACCAGGTTTCACATAATCCCGCAGCTAGCGAGAGTTCTAGTCCCTCTGGGGCTGAAACAACGACTGAAGGTGAGCACACAACATACTCAGCGATACCACCGCCCCGAAGTAATGCGCATACTTTTCGTCCAAGCCATGCCTCATCGACCCCTTCGCCAACCTGATCAATAACACCGGAACATTCGAGACCGAGAGTCGGTTCTTCCACCTTTCCGGGGTACAGCCCTTTGATTTGAAGTAAGTCCGCTCGGTTCATTCCGGCAGCCTCTACTTGGATCCGAATTTGACCTTTTTCGACTTTTGGCGAAGGCAACTCTTGCCATTGGGCTTCGGCCTTCGCATTATTGACACCTAAGACGCGCATAAATTTTGTGCACCTATAACTAAAAGTTTGCGTTTAAAAGGAGACATTGACGCACATGAACTCTCCAAATCAAAGTTTAGGGCCTCTGAAACAGATTAAAGCTGTTCTCCACTCAGAAGTCGGACCAGGGATTCTACTCGTCATTATGGCAGTTTTAGCCATGACGATCATGAACTCACCGTTGGCATCTTATTATGAAGACATCTTCAGAACGAAAGTTGTGTTTGGTGTTGGCCCCATCGTCATCGATAAGCCCTTTTTACTCTGGGTTAACGATGGTTTGATGGCTATTTTCTTCTTCTTAATTGGTCTTGAGATTAAGCGTGAGCTCATGGTCGGTCATCTCTCTGATATCCGCCAAGCATTACTACCGCTTGGTGCTGCAGTGGGCGGGATGGCTGCACCAGCAATTGTTTATCTCATCGTTACCCACGGTGTTGAAGGTGCCGCTCACGGTTGGGCGATTCCGGCAGCAACGGACATTGCATTCGCTATTGGTGTGCTCGCACTGTTAGGACCAAGGGTGCCAGTACCATTGAAAGTATTCTTATTGACGCTTGCTGTTGCCGACGACTTGGGAGCGATCATTATCATCGCCTTGTTCTACACGGAACACCTGAGTATTGGGTCGCTCGCAGTTGCCTTTGCAGCACTCGGCGTGCTGATCTTGATGAACTACTCGAATGTCGGTAACAAGTCTGCCTACCTATTTGTTGGGTTCATCATGTGGGTTGCTGTTTTGAAGTCAGGAGTACATGCAACATTGGCAGGTGTCGCTCTCGGTTTCTGCATTCCTTACACCTTGCCAAAACAAGAATCGTCGCCGGTCGTTCGTCTTGAACATGAGCTTCATGGGTTCTCAAGTTATATTGTTCTACCCTTGTTTGCGTTTGCTAACGCAGGGGTCGCTATTGGCGAACAAGGATTGGCCATTCTCGGACACCCAGTACCTATGGGTATTGCTGCCGGACTCTTCTTAGGTAAGCCCCTGGGCGTGATGCTTTGCTGCTTCTTGATTCTAAAGCTTGGCATTGCACAAATGCCGCGGCACGTGAACTGGGGTCAGTTGTTTGGAGTGTCACTGCTCTGCGGTATTGGTTTCACAATGTCGCTGTTTATCGGTTCACTGGCATTTGGTGGAATGGGCAACCCACTTGCGGGCCTCGATCGTCTCGGAATTCTCACTGGATCAATTCTATCGGCAGTCGTTGGATTCATTGTCCTCAAAAAGGCCCTACCCGAGCGCTCATTCTGCGTGCTCGGTGCAAAGCCGTTGCACTAGGCAAAAAAAAGCCGGGCATATGCCCGGCAAGATTTAACTATTAGGATGGTTAAGCGTATTACGCGCCCATTAACTGTTGCGCTTGACCAATCCAGTCATCACGCTTGATTCGACCAGCAAACTTAACAACATTCGCTTCAAGGTCTTTAATCTCGGCATCAGTCAATGCCGCAATCTGTGCATACGATGTAATTCCCGCATCCTGAAGTTTCTTTTCAAGACCTGGGCCTACACCAGAAATTTGCTTTAGGTCGTCCTGACGAACCGGCGCCTGTGCAATCGCTTTGGTCTCCGATGCACGCTTTGGCTTAGCTGATTTTTTTTTCGCGTCACCTGAAGTAACGGAGGGAAACATCAACTCAATGGTTTCTGCAGGAGTCATCTCGACAAAACTGAACTCCATCATCGCTCGATTCAGCGCCAGAGAATCATCAATCATTTTGCTGAACATCGCATTTGATTGAGCGATGACTGCTTCTGCTTGCTTTAACGTATACATCGTTAAAGACGTATCAATTTGGTACATAGTTGCCTCCACATAGCGTGTTAGTGCACTGCACAATAATGCCAATATACCTCTATTTTTTTGCAATGCAACAAAAATCATTCTATTGACCTCAGACAAAAGTCGGTCACAATGACTCTAGAAACCGAGCATCAGGATGGCTTATGGGATCAGAACAGCAGTTTAAGCAGATCGAGTCGACGGAATCAGCTCGCTGCAACCAATGTGCTCTGCACGCGCTTTGTCTTCCAGGAATCGTGGGTTGTTTTAACTCAGCACTCGGACCAATCGTTGCTGACGATGTGACTGTCGCAAAGGGCCAGGCTCTCTATAATCACGGCGAAAGAGCTGACAACCTATATGTTGTGAAAAGCGGTGCATTTAAAATTATGACTCCGCTTTGTGGTCACGACTCACATGTTTCCGGATTTAGAATGCCAGGCGACCTTGTGGGTGCTTGCGGCCTCACGTGTGGTCAGTATGCGTTTACAGCGCAAGCACTTGATCGCGCTACTGTCTGCCGACTTCCATTGGATCGATTGCGCGAAGCACAACTCAGGCAGCCTATGCTGACCCAAGGCCTCTTACAGGCTCTTTCAAATCAAGCAGCACAAGCGCAACGTCAAGTGACCCGGACTAATCTTCCAGCGCTTGCTCGCTTTGCGCTGTTTATCAAAGACATCAGCTCTCACCACCAGAAGCGACATTTATCGGCAACCGAGTTCGATTTACCCATGCCGCGAACTGACATCGCTGATTTCCTTGCTCTAGCGCCAGAAACAATCAGCCGTTTGATTGCTTCCTTAACAAAGCAGGAGGTCCTGGTCTTTGAGGGTAAGACAGTTCGCGTCTTAAATAGCGAGGCACTCGAGAACGCGTGCGAGGCGCTCAACTGATCCGAGATAAAGGATTCATTGGGCTTCTCGTGACCATGTTTGCTGGAGCTGCCAATGATAATCTCGTCAAGACAGCATTTGTCGTCGCAATTACGGCTCTCTCTTGGGATGTTTTTGCACTCAACTCGGTCATTCTCGCAAATGCAGCAGCCTTATGCTTCATTCTCCCGTTTATTGTTCTAGCGGGATTCTCAGCACATCAGGCCAATGTTCAACCGCCGAAACGCTGGCTGATGACTCTCAAAACCATAGAACTCGGACTGGCAATCGTTTCAGGACTAGCCATTTATTTTGAACTTGGTTGGCTCTTACTTCTCTGTATTGCGGGATTCGGCGTCCAGTCAGCTCTGATCGGTCCTTTGAAGTACGCTCTGATCCCACGATTAACTAAAGATTCGGAGCTATTGAACAAGAATGCATGGATGGAATCCGCCACATTTGTCGCCATTCTCATCGGTACACTGGTGGCTTCTGACTGGATTGTTGACTCCGCCATTGAACTCATTGTCCTGATCCTGCTGATTGCTTGTATCGGTATTGCGGGTATTTCCCCTCTTCCTCGGTTTGATGGCCGATCAGACTATGAGCAAAAATCAATTAAGGACTTGGTCCATAAACAACGAAGAGACGTACGCTCAATGTCCGCCATTTGGTGCATTAGCGGGTTCTGGGGTGTGGGCTCCGTATGGCTGACTCACCTGCCTGTGCTTACCGTAGAAATCTGGGAGCTCTCCCCAAAATCGGTTGGCACCCTGCTCAGTTATTTCGTTCTCGGCATCACACTTGGTGCGTTTCTTGGCGTTTTGCTCAAAGATCGACAAATCATTGCGAGAATTCTCGGAGGATCGAGCGTTATGGTGGCAGGCTCTCTAATCTTACAGGGCGGCCATTACGAAACAGCTGCATTAGGACTCATCCTAACAAGCGCTGGCGGAGGTTTTCTTGCGCTGCCCCTATACACACTGCTCCAAGACGATCAGTTAGCGGTTGCTGATCGTATTGCCGTGAATAACATTGCAAATGCGATGATGATCGTAGGGACAGCCATTGCTTCGTTGGTGGTTGTCGGCCTACTCGGATTGGATTTACTGCTTTGGCTCTTGCTGTTGAGCTTCGGTCAATTGCTCCTCTGCTTGTACCATCGCCGCAATTTGAGCCTCAGCTAGGGCCTCCGGCGGAGGTGGCATTTGCAGGTAATAGCCTTGCTTTTCGATTCCCTCAAGAACATCAGACGCTTTCACGCGAGCCAACTTCTTGTCTTTCGTTAAGGGCAAAATCATCACGGATTCTGTACGACCGAAGGTTCCGAGTAGATCTTCGGGTACTTTTTTCAGTCCTTCTTTCTGATCAACATACAGATACATCTCTTCTTTTTTATTGCCTTTAAAAATCTCAACTACACGCAAAATACATCCCCCAGTAATTCTTGGCGCCATCCTGTAGGCACCCATTGTCTGCCATCAAGAGAAGCAACGAGCTGACGTTTTTTGACGAGCATCTCAGGCGCAATCCCAAGATCCTTAGCAATGGCCTCAACTTTGCCTTGCCGTTCCTTCAAGGCGTCTTTTAATCGCTTTGATAACGGTGGCGGCGGAGGCGAAATGGTTCCAGCCTCATGCGCTTCCTCAATTATCACTTTTAATTGCCCACCAAAACGATCCGCTTGTTTGTCTGTTAATCCGTGCTGACTGACTAATTGATGATGACGACCAACGTGGCCAGCTGCTGCCAACGAGAACAGTGATTGATCGCTGAGCACCTGCTTGCGCGGGCGATCAACCCGGCGCGCAGCTTCTTCACGCCACTGAACTAAATGCACAAGGCGAGACATACCCTCTGGACTCAAACGCCACGCGTTCCCAAACTTGTGTACCTGCGTCTCAATGTCACCATCCAACAAAATGATTGAATTCCGCTCTTGGATCGACTGCATTTCTTCATCCATCCAATGCAACCTCCCTGCTTTATCGAGTTGGCTGTGCAGAATCTCGTAAATTGGACCCAAGACTAAAACATCTTCTTTTGCATACTGACACTGGGCGTTAGACAGAGGACGCTTCGTCCAATCAGATCGGGTTTCTTCTTTCGAGAGTTCCTTCCCTAAGAGCTCTGATACCAATGCTGACAAGCTGAGCGAGATTTTATCATTCAGCAATGCATAAGCGACTTGAGTATCAAAGACAGGCGATGGAATAGCTCCAGTTAATCGAAACAGCACTTCATAGTCTTCTTGCGCCGCATGCAAGATAGATATGGTTGTCCCTGTGAGCGCAATGCCTAATCCACTTAAATCAAGATTTGCTAAAGGATCAATCAAATAGGCATCCCCATCGAGTGCTACCTGAATCAGACCGGGTTTGGGATGAAATGTCGACACACGGACAAACTCCGTATCGAGCCCAATTGTTGATGCGCCATGAATGGCACTCACTAGCGTATCAAGCTGCGCTTGTTGATCGATCCAACCGGAAACGCTCAAAACTTAATCTCTGTGCGTGATGCAAGCGCCTGTGAGAGTGTCGAGACATCAATATGATCCAACTCGCCACCAACGGGCACACCTTGCGCTAAGCGAGTCACACGTGTTTGTCCACTGAGACTCGATACGATCTGATGAGTGGTTGCTTCACCCTCGACAGTTGATGCTAAAGCAACCAGACACTCAGACGGCTTCTCATTTTGAACGCGCTGCATTAATCGAGACAGCCCTATTTCTTCAGGACCAAGTCCTTCAAGTGGACTCAAAAGCCCGGAGAGGCAGTGATAGCGGCCTTTGAATAGACCAGACTGCTCAATCGCCAAAATGTCACTCGGCGATGAAACCACACACATGAGTGATTGATCGCGCGTAGAATCTTGGCAAATCCGACACGGCTGAATTTCTGTAAGATTACTGCAGATCTCACAATGCTCAATCATCTCGAGCGCCTGAGCTAAAACCTCTGCTAAATGCAGCCCTCTCTCTCGGTCTCTCTCGAGTAAATGCAACGCCATGCGCGAAGCTGAGCGTGGGCCGACGCCAGGCAGGCAACGGAGTGCTTTTTCGAGGCTGGTTAACAGCGGAGAAACACTCATGAGAAGGGGAATTTAAATCCTGGTGGCAAGTTCAGGCCCTGAGTTAATGACCCCATCGATTCTTGTTTCATTGCCTCAAGCTTCTGATTTGCATCGTTTATTGCAGAGGCAACGAGCTCGCCTACAATTTCCGGGTCATCTGCCAAGACATTTGGATTGATCACGACAGACTTACAATCACCCTGACCATTCAAGGTTACACTCACAAGGCCAGCTCCAGACTCACCCACCACCTCTTTCTCAGAGAGCTGAGCCTGAGCTTCTTTCATCTGCTCAGCCACTTTCTGAGCCTGCTTCATCATTTCTTGAAGCGGACCATCAAACATGTGTGCCTCCATCTCTTGGCTCTATCGACTCTGTACGTATTGTTGCATCGAAACGCTCGGTGAGTGCACTCACAAAAGGATCCTCAGCAAATTGACTCTTAGCTAGAGCGAGTCGCTCTTCCTTTAATCGCATGCGATACCCTTCAGGTGTTTCAGGTAGATCAGTGCGAGTTTCAACAACGATTGATGGCGCCTGCCCGAACTGTAAAGCAAAAGCCTCAGCGACCCGGCGTCGATGCATATCATTCAATAAGCTTTCAGTGTGAGGTTTTGTTGCGAGCACCACAGTATCTGCGCTAGCCGAGACTAAAACAGTTTGCGCGATCAATGATGCTGTCATTCCATGGAGATCGAGCAAACGACTCTCAAATACCCAAGCATCAGGAGACAACGACAATTCTAAAGATTGGGTTTCGTTGTCATCATCCCCTTCATCAAGATCCCCGGTCTCGCTGAAATGTTCAACATCTGATAGCAATTGCGATCCGATTTCAGTGATCACTTGCGTTGGAGCGGGTTGAGGTTGGGTTGAAATTGTTGGCCTGTCAGCTTGTGAGTCTTGAGTTCCCGGGTCAGATTTGTCGCCAACCGATGGTTCTTCTGCGACAGTCTGCATCACTTCGGTGTCGGGTACGGGCATTGCCTCTGAATCTAACTTCGATTCGACTGCCGGAACTTGCGTTTCCACCGAAGAAACTGACTCACCTTGCTGTTCTTCAGCTCTACTGGCACCACTTGCGGCGGGCTCAGGATCCGACTGAGAGTCTGATTCGGTTGATGTTTTAGAGGAACCAGAGGCTGATACAACCTCGCCCGCTCGAGCTGGCCGGAACGCGATCATACGTAATACCAACATCTCAAAGGCAGATCGCGCATCGGATGCAAGCGGCAAATCACGGTAACCTGTTAATGCGAATTGGTAGGCCAACTGCAAGAATTCTGGAGACATCTGTGTGGCAAGCTCTCGTACTGCTTTTTGCTCGCTTGGTGACAGATGGTTAATCCCTTGCTCATTGATCTGAGCAACAGCAACCTGATGCAGCATCGACTGCACTCCGCTCACGAGTGCCATCCAGTCCGGGGTTTCTCGGGAGAGCAGCTCAATACGCTGTAAGGCGTCAACGGCTTGCCCATTCGCAATATCAGCGAGTAATGCAGGAATCTCCGAGACCCCCTGAGTCCCGAGCATTTCAATCACGTTGGCTGTTGTGACTGAGCCTTCGCCATGCGCGATCGCTTGATCAAGAAGAGTCATCGCATCGCGAACGGAACCTCGACCGGCTTTTGCCAGATGCCAAAGAGCATCTTTATCAAATGAAACCTGTTCCTGAGTGAGTACGTGCTCAAGGTGAGACTCAACTAAATCAGGACTCAAGTCCCTAAGATGAAACTGTAAGCAACGCGATAAAACGGTCGGCAATAGTTTTTGAGGATCTGTTGTTGCGAGTAAGAAAACAACGTGTCCGGGTGGTTCTTCTAGGGTTTTCAGCAACGCATTAAATGAATGCGTTGTGAGCATGTGCACCTCGTCAATGAGATACACCTTGTAACGGCCCTGGCTCGGCGCATAGCTCACGTTTTCCAGAAGTTCGCGCGTGTCATCCACCTTCGTACGGCTGGCCGCATCCACTTCCAACAGATCAACAAACCGATTTTCAGAGATTGCACGACAGTTCGAGCATTCACCACAAGGTGTCGATGAGACGCCCTGTTCGCAGTTCAAACAACGCGCCAAAATGCGTGCGATGGTCGTTTTGCCAACGCCACGAGTTCCCGTGAAGAGATACGCATGATGCAAGCGACCAGAATCGAGAGCATGCGTTAGCGCCTTGCGCACGTGCTCTTGACCGATCAACTGCTCGAATGTGGTCGGGCGCCATTTTCTGGCTAAGACCTGCTGACTCATGCATGCCT
>CAJXTO010000055.1 GCA_913061245.1 uncultured Oceanospirillales bacterium | reverse complement strand
CTGATTTTCTCGCATCACGAGACTCCTATGATTGCCTCATTGATGTTCGTTCGCCGTCTGAATTTTCTGATGACCACATCACCGGTGCCATTAATCTACCGGTACTTGATAACGATGAGCGCGCTGAGGTTGGAACGATCTATAAACAAGTTGATCCGTTCACAGCGCGGAAACGCGGTGCAACACTAACAAGTCGAAATATTGCAAAACATATCGAAACACTGAGTGATCATCCTAAAGACTGGCGGCCAGCCGTCTACTGTTGGCGAGGTGGTCAGCGATCCGGCTCAATGGCGCTAGTCATGCATGAAATCGGCTGGCCGGTGACGCTGTTACAAGGTGGCTACAAGTCATATCGACGTCATGTTCAGGAAAAGCTCAATCGCTTGCTACCAGAAATTCATTTGATTGTTCTTGCTGGACCGACAGGCTGTGGCAAAACTGACTTACTCAGCCAACTGCGACAACGAGGGCATCAAGTGCTCGACCTCGAAGCACTCGCTAGTCATCGAGGCTCTATTCTCGGGCAAGAACCCGGTCATCCTCAGCCATCACAAAAATTATTCGACTCTCGGTTATTCGATGCGCTGACGCGCCTTGATTTAAATAAACCTATTTTTGTGGAATCGGAGTCATCAAAAATTGGTGAGATCCATCTACCCAAAGCGCTCTTTGAAAACCTGATTTCCTCAAAAGCCGTCGCTCTGACTTGCGATAGATCAAAACGTGCGCGCTATTTGGTTGAGCAATACGATCACCTGACAGAGACTTCTGACAATACCCTTGCCCTAATCCACCGACTGGAGTTTCGGCATGGTAAGAAACAAATGGCACAATGGTCTGAACTAGTAAACGACCAAAGGTGGTTGGAGCTCGCTGACAGCCTGCTCGAATTTCACTATGACCCGGCTTATGAACGGTCACAAAAAAGACTTAAAGAGAGTGTTCAATGTGAGCTGGAGCAACCAGGGCGTCCCGTATCAATGGCACTTTTCGACGAACTAGCTGGATGAGCACACGATATCTTCAACAACTTCTCCGATTGAAACATATCGTTGTTTGGAGTCCTGACTCATCGGAGCAATTGACACAACGCCGTTGGAGCGATTGGTTCGCAGAGCACCCGCCAAAAGCGACTGTCACAGTATTAAACAGTCCTTGCTTAAGTGAAAGCGACGTTCCCAAAGATCAGGCGCTGTTGATCCTGTTGGCGAGATCAGACTCTCTCCCACGCTATGTTGAGATCGCTGCTGAACACAACTGGCCGCTCATCTTGCTTCCAAAAATCGAACTGCTACGCGCATCAAAAGAAGTCCGTAGCGCCTTGGTCGAGATTGGGAAACAAACCAAGACTAGAATCATAGGCCCTGATAGCGCAGCCTGCTTACTGCCCTACCAAGCTTTTTCAACACCGACAACAATGGGTGCGTTGGACCTCATACCCAACGTGACAGCTGGAAATATCGCCATTCTGGCTCAATCACCGTCAATTACAGCGTGCATACGAGACTGGGTGACAGGGCGTAATATCGGCCTTTCCCATTTGATCAATGTTGGCGGCTCCTCTGACGTGAATATCGCTGACCTTGTCGATACGCTTATTCAAGATCCGCATTGTCATGCACTCGCGATTCAAATCGATCGTTTACGTATTCCGGCACGATTTATCAGCGCAATCCGAAGCTGCTCTCGTCACAAACCTGTTATGGTTCTGCATACAGGCAGGGTCCGAGACTTTCAGACTGAGCAAGATCCAGAAATAGATACATTTCTCGATCGAGAACTCCTGTATCAAGCTGCAATTGAGCGTGCCGGTGCATCGAGTCTTGATACGCTCGATGACCTATTTCAGGCGCTTGAGAGCCTCACAAAGCGGCGAATGCATGAAGGAAGTCGCTTAACGATTCTTGGAGGCGGCGATGGACTCGAGGCCCTTGCAGCTGATCATCTGTATGCAGCAAATGAAGGAAGTATCGATTTTCAGGTGTTAAAAAAGCCTGAATGGTTTGTTAAGCCAGACGCATTTCCTATTGATGACGCGGTACTGTCTGATCTTAAACAAAATGCCGACGGGCTCTTGATTCCTCTTGTTGCGGAGAATCTGATTCTAGAAGGTCCAGCCGATGCCGCCGCATGGGCTCAACGATTCATTGCTTTTGAAAAGCGTTTGAACCGCCCTCTTTACTTTGCGATTCCTGGAATGGTGTTCGGGAGGGTGTTGAGAGAGGCTATGGATAATGCAGGACTTGCAACCTATACAACGCCCGAGCAAGCCCTCAACGGGTTCCTAAGTCTTGCTCGGCACGACCATGCCACACGCTTAGTCGATGCACGAGTTGAGGATGCGGACTTCGATGAACTAAAGCCCGCCGAGGATTATCTTAAAGACCTCAATGCAAACGACATCACGATCACAGCCGACATCAAGCGCCAACTTGTCACATTAATCCCTGGGATCCAGCAGAGTGCAACTAATCAACTGCCACTCATTCGACTTGCTGCGGGTGTAGCAAGGGATCCAGTCTTCGGGCCAGTCATCTATTTGCATGAACCACCGGGGCATTTCCCAAAGCTCGCAGTCACACTCCCTCCAATCAATCAGGCTCTTGGCGAAGACCTTCTACACCGGTCTGCGACAGGCCGGACCCTTGAAGATACCGACCCTGAAGGATTTGCGCTTACTGCCAAAGCGCTTGTGCAGTTTTCACGCTTACTCGCGCGAGTTCCTGAAATTTCGAGCCTTAAGATTCAATTGAGCGTCACTCGTGGAGTGGTCGACACCACGATTAATGATCTTAGCTTCGGACCGCGAGTTGAACAGGCGATCACTCCCTATCCTGAAGCGCTCGACCGAGCCGTTGTACTCAAAGATGGTCGTCATGCGCGTTTACGCCCCTTACGCCCTGAAGATGAGAATGCGCATCGTACGTTTATCTCAAAGCTCTCCCGGGCGACACTTCGATTCCGCTACTTTTCTGATAAGCAAAGCTTCAGTGCGCGTGAGCTTGCCGCGATGACGCATGTGGATTACTCAAGAGAGGTCGCCTTGATTGTGAGTATCAATGAAGCTCAATGTACTGAGACACTTGGGGTTATTCGTGTGATTTTTGACGCCGATGCACTTGCCGCTGAATTCGCTATGGTCGTGCGCGACGATCTTCAGCGAAGCGGTGTCGGAAAACTTCTGTTACAAGCCGCTGTCGATGTCGCCAAAGAACGTGGTGCGCGAATTATCTATGGTGAAACCATGATAGAAAACAAAGGGATGCAAGGACTATCGCGAAGCCTTGGATTTAAAGTAAAAACCGATTTCGACGCAGAATGCGTCTGGATGACACTCGAGCTTGAGAAACCGCAAGACGACTGGGAAGCCAGCCGTCTTGCGCAGATTACCGCTTAATTAAAACCGGTTTTCAATTTCAGCTAATACCGTTGGATCTTCAATTGTTGATGGTGCTGTGTATGACTCGCCATCCGCAATTTTCCGCAGCGTTGCGCGTAGGATTTTACCTGATCGTGTTTTCGGCAGCCGGTCGACAATCAATGCTTTGTTAAAGCATGCGACCGCACCTATTGATGCGCGAACAGAAGAGATCAGCTCTTTCTCAACCTCATCATGCGACTGAGTTACGCCATCTTTGAGTACGACAAGACCAAGAGGTAACTGACCTTTCAATTCATCAGCCACTCCAATAACAGCGCATTCGGCAACTGCAGGATGTGCAGCAACAATTTCTTCCATTTCGCCAGTCGACAGCCGGTGTCCAGCGACATTAATGACGTCATCCGTACGGCCCATGATGAATACATAGCCTTCATGATCAATAAACCCGCCATCACCAGTCAGGTAATACCCCGGATATGGATTGAGATAACTCTCTTCAAACCGAGTATGGTTTCCCCAAACCGTTGGCAAACAGCTCGGCGGCAGCGGCCGTTTAATCACGACACTTCCTTGCTCCCCTGCTTCGACTTGATTTCCAGATGGATCGAGAATCTCAACCTTGAACCCAGGTGTTGGCTTCGTCGCAGAGCCCGCCTTTGGCGTAAAGGACTCGAGACCTCTTGGGTTACACGCAATCGCCCACCCTGTCTCGGTTTGCCACCAGTGATCAACTACTGGTAAACCTGAGATTTCATCAAGCCAATGGTAAGTCGGGGGATCTAAGCGCTCCCCTGCCAAATACAGCGCTTTCAATGAGCTTAAGTCGTATTTTTTGTAGAACTCGGCATGCGGATCTTCTTTTCGGATCGCCCGGAATGCAGTCGGCGCTGAGAACAATACTTTGACTTTGTACTCTTCAACTACACGCCAGAATGCCCCTGCATCTGGGGTTCGGACAGGCTTACCTTCATAGAGGATAGTCGAGCAACCGAATAACAATGGCGCGTAGACAATATATGAGTGCCCAACGACCCAGCCCACATCACTAGCAGCCCAGAAGACGTCGCCAGGCTTCATATCATAGACAGCACCCATCGAATAAGTCATGGCCACCGCATGGCCACCGTTATCACGAACAACTCCTTTAGGCTTACCTGTCGTGCCAGAGGTATAGAGAATATAGAGTGGATGAGTCGCACTCACGGGCACACAATCAATTGGCTGAGCTGTTTCCATGAGAGCCGACCAAGTGACATCGCGCCCATCGACAGGCGCGAAACCTGCCTGCGGACGTTCCAATACAACCACAGAAGCTGGTTTTTTATCAGATATCTCAATCGCCTCATTGACGATCGGCATATATTCGATGACTTTACTCACCTCAATGCCGCAAGTTGATGTCACGATAACCTTTGGAGCAGCATCTGAAAGACGGACAGCTAATTCATTCGCTGCGAATCCACCAAATACAACAGAATGAATTGCACCGATACGGGCGCACGCGAGCATCGCGATCAACGCCTCAGGAACCATTGGCATGTAAATGACAACGCGATCTCCAGTTGTCACACCTAAGGACGCAAGTCCGCCTGCAAAACGCTCGACTTCATCTTTTAATTCCGCATAAGTAATTGCGCGTTTTGTGTCGGTAACTGGGGAGTCGTAATACACAGCGACCTGATCACCGTGTCCAGCCTCGACATGACGGTCGATTGCGTTATAACAGGTGTTGAGGGTGCCATCGGGATACCAGCGCTCGATACCATTCATATCATTCGCTAAGGCGACCTGCGGTTTTTGAACCCAATCGATGAGGTTCGCCTTGTCTAGCCAAAAACCTTGTGGGTCTTGAATGGATTGATCGTATTCACTTTGATAGCTCATGAAACATCCTTATGACGTGCTTCGAATTCATTATCGAGCCAATGTGAACCAATTTTACGCAAAAGTCTTTACGACGTTTCGGTGGTAACCACTGCAACCTGTTGCGGCGATAAACCCATTTTCTTCCACTTCCCAACGACCCGTTTCGCGACGTCAGAAGAAGCAGCAATCATTAAGGGGCCACAGGTCTGGGGGTCAAACACCACTGGGCTTGGTGCTTTGTAGCCGAGATGTTGTGCATACTGAGCATTGTCTGCATGAGCGGTCGAGCGAATCCCGCGTGCGATACTCTCATCAACGCCTTGGAATGTAGAGATCTGTTCTGCCCACTCAATGTTAAGAGGACTTCCCGACAGCATCTCTTTAAGATGCCCTGCCAATCCAAACCCTGTGACATCAGTCATGGCGTGCACACCCTCTTCGACCGCTATTTGGCTTGCTTCAAATAATGATTCAAGCGCACCTGGTATCCATTGATCAATCGATGAGCCAACGGGAAGACCCGACGCGAGAGCGGCAAATAGAACGCCCGAACCCAATGGTCCAGTCAGCCAGATTTCATCGCCAAGCTCAGCCCCTGTTTTAGGCACTACTTGATTAGCCGTACCTTCAACCATGACAGCGACCATCGGTTGCTGTAATGAAAGGCTGTGCCCGCCAATAATTTCAGCCTGATACGCCTCCGACGCATCTCGAAGACCGTTTTGTATGAGGCCAAACTCTGTCGCCTCAAGATCTTTCGATAGCGCCCGCTCCACCGCAATAAGCGTCAAAACTGACGAAGGGGTCGCTCCCATCGCCCATACATCACTCACAGCATGGCGCATGGCGAGCACGCCGACCAAATAAGGATCATCGATTAAGTAGCTTAATGCATCGATCGACTGGATCCGAGACACGCCGTGGCTAGTTGTTACCGCGCCATCTTCGAATTGAGAATCGAATACAGAGGCCAACACATCACCGGGAAGTTTGGCGGCACAGCCTTCGCACCGCATCTCCATCTCAGCCGACATCGGTTGAGGTTTGAAACGGGACATGAATCTCTGATCAATTCGATCCTTGAGCCTAAACAAGGCACGAGCTTGATAGGCGAGCGCCCCTCTCACTGCAATGGCTTGACCGTCTCCAAGATTGAGCAGAGTTAGCCAGCGTTTTTGGGGTCGAAAAGGCGATACTCTCTGCCCTTTCAGTGTTTTCCACAGAGCGCTCGCCAGATACTGCCCTGCTCTCACTGCCATAACGCCCGATCGCCCCCGGGGTGACGGTAGGTTAACGATATCACCTGCTGCGTACAGACCCTCACACCCATCAACTTGTAGCGCATCATTAACCGCTAAAAACCCTGTTGCACTAGATAGCCCAGAGATCTCAATCCAAGAAGGCGGCCTGACCGGAGTTGCTACGCAGACAACATCCGCATTAAGCGATGAGCCATCAGACAGCATCACTTCACTATTTACCGCTTCAGTCACTTCAACCGATTCAAATAATGCGATCTGCTTGGTACTCAGCGCATTCCGGATCAATGATGCTCCTGCGCTTAGAGCGTTATCTTTATTGATCGAACGCTTCGCCACCAAGCTAATTTCTGCATCGAACCCATATCGCGCTCTGAAAGCAAATGCGAGCTCAATCCCCGCTGCACCTCCGCCGACAATGACCATAGATCGGCTTTTTTTACGCATCTTTTCATCGATAAGAGGGAGTTCTCTAAGCAACTGACCGATTGGCTTAACGTAATGGCACGCAGGATGAGTCGATGGAAAGCTTTCAGCTGGTGCAGCTCCAGTATTTAGAACGGCGTAGTCATAAGGAATACGTAGTTGCCGAGCATTTGAAAGTGCTTGATGCCTCACGTACAGAATTTTTGCGCTGGCGTCGATCTGTTCGAGTGACCCACGAATAAAACGCACGCCGGCTTGTTTGCACAAGGCTGCGACATCGATGAATAGGTCATCGGCAGCATACTGTCCCGCTAAAAAGCCTGGCAGCATCCCTGAATAGGGTGCTGTTGATTCTGGATTAATGACAACCAGCTGTACGTCATCCAACGGTTCCATCGCAAACCGCCGGATGAGCGAAATATTCGAGTGACCTGCGCCGACTAAAACTAGGCTATATCGCGCAGTCGATGATCCGCTACGCACCAATCACCCGAGTCGGCTCGCGCATGGTGACAAACTCTTCGGCAGCTGTCGGATGAATTCCGATCGTTCGATCAAAATCCGCTTTGGTCGCACCAGCTTTTAGGGCCACAGCAAAACCTTGAAGGATCTCACCAGCGTCTGGGGCAAGCATATGTAAACCAAGAATCTTGTTGCTCTCGGCATCCACAATCAGCTTGAAGATGCTTTGTTCTTGACGACCACTTAACGCATGTTTCATCGGTTTAAACCGACTGACAAAAACCTGCGCATGCAAACCACGTGATGCGACTTCATCTTCAGAGAGTCCTAATGTCCCAATATTTGGTTGGCTAAAAATTGTGGTCGGGATCAAATCGTAATCCACACTTGCAGACTCGGCACCATCAAACAGATGCTTTGCAAGCGCCATCCCTTCAGCCAATGCAACAGGAGTTAGCGCAACACTTCCAGTGACATCCCCAACTGCGTAAATCGATGGATCATTCGTTTGAAAATTTTCAAATACTTCAACCGTCCCGTCGTCACGCGTTGTTACTTGCGTATTCTCAAGTCCTAGACCAAACGTATTCGGGACTCGTCCAACCGCCATCAACACTTCATCGACAATCAGTTCATCATCCTCATGTCCGGAATGATCCACACGGATTCCATCGTTGATCCGCTCAAACCCAAATAACCGATGGTCAAGGCGAACATTGACCCCTTTCTGTTTCATTTCCTCGATCAATTGATTCACAATCTCACGATCGAATTCTTTGAGTAGATTCGGACCCCGATACGATAACGTGGTTTCAACACCAAGACCTGCGAAAATCCCTGCAAATTCAACGGCAATGTAGCCGCCGCCCACCACCAAAATGCGCTTCGGTAGAGTTTCTAAGTCAAAGATCTCATTGCTCGTCTTCGTCAACTCAATACCAGGCATCTCTGGCTGTCGCGGCCACCCACCTGTCGCAATCAAGATCCGTTTTGTCGATAAAAGACGCTCACCAACTTTGACCGTATTTGAATCGATAATAGAGCCCCGTCCGTTGACTAATTCAGCTCCAGAGCCCTCGAGCAAGCGATCATATATTCCGTTTAATCTGCTGATTTCTTTAACTTTATTATCTCTGAGTCGATTCCAGTCGAACCCGTTGACCGAGGTATCCCAACCATAGCCCGCTGCATCTCTAATCGATTCTGAGAAGCTCGAACCATAGACATATAATTTTTTTGGCACGCAGCCTACATTGACGCATGTCCCGCCAAGATACCGATCCTCAACGACAGCCACTCGAGCTCCAAAGCTTGCGGCCATCCTCGCCGCACGTACCCCACCACTTCCGGCTCCAATCACGACCAAATCGTATTGACTCATCTTTTCCTCATTTCATTAGGATGATCGTTTTACCTAACTGATCACCATGCTGCATGTTTTGATACGCCTCGATTACTTCATCAGGCATTACAATCTGTTCGACCCCATGATGGACTTTACCGCGTTGTAC
>CAJXTO010000054.1 GCA_913061245.1 uncultured Oceanospirillales bacterium | reverse complement strand
TCTTGCAGAATCCGCGCCTCGCAGTTGGATACAACGCACAACGATTGCGAAATACTTGTTCGAGAAATTCACCCGGCTATTGACCGGCTGATCAATCAAATGCAGGTATTTGGAGAGCCGAGACTCACCGGAACAGGCGGATGCGTGTTTGTGGTCGATCCGGTTAACAGCCACTCAGCAGACGAGATCCTTGGAGATCGCGCTGAAGTGAAAGTTAGCCTCCTGAGCAATCAATCAATGTTGTATACTTGCGGCGCTAACGCGTAACTGGGGTGTGGCCAAGTGGTTAAGGCAGCGGGTTTTGATCCCGCCATTCGTAGGTTCGAATCCTACCACCCCAGCCATTTTCAAACCGCTCGACGCTCAAGGAGTCACCTGTGGCCCAACTGATGTTGTTCTCCGGTAACGCCACACCAGAGTTATCTAAAAAAGTTTCTGATTACCTCGCAGTTCCACTTGGCAATGCCAGCGTTGGTCGATTTTCTGATGGTGAAATCGCCGTTGAAATCGTCGAAAACGTGCGTGGACAAGACGTTTTTGTGTTGCAATCAACCTGTGCGCCGACCAACGATAATTTAATGGAGTTGGTGGTCATGTGTGATGCATTGCGTCGTGCATCAGCATCACGGATCACAGCAGTCGTACCTTATTTCGGCTACGCACGCCAGGATCGCCGTCCACGCTCAGCGCGAGTGCCGATTACTGCCAAAGTGGTTGCCGACATCATGGTCGGCGTCGGAATTGATCGTGTATTGACAGTTGATCTGCATGCAGACCAAATCCAGGGTTTCTTCGATGTCGCAGTGGACAACATCTACGCAACTCCTGTGATGCTTGATGACATCCAGCGCAATCAGCCTAAAGATGCTGTGGTTGTATCACCTGATATTGGTGGTGTGGTGCGCGCGCGCGCGATGGCAAAACAACTCGATAGCGATCTTGCGATCATCGATAAGCGTCGTCCTGCAGCCAACCAAGCCGAAGTAATGAACATTATCGGTGAGGTCAGTGGTCGTACTTGCCTAATCGTCGATGACATCGTTGATACCGCAGGCACGTTATGTAATGCGGCAAAAGCATTGAAAGAACAGGGCGCAAAAGAAGTCGTCGCCTACTGTACTCACCCCGTCCTTTCTGGGCGCGCTCTTGAGAATTTGAAGGACAGCGCGCTTGACGAATTGGTGGTTACTGATAGTATCCCCGTCCCCGCTGCGATCATGGATACCGGACGCGTCCGAATTATCACAATCGCAGAGCTACTTGGCGAGGCTGTACGCCGCGTCAGTAATGAAGAATCCATCAGCGCGATGTTTCGCTAACTGAGGGTTGAAGAACGTTTTACTGGTCGAAGTAAAACGAAGACATTGAAGGAGAATGAAATGTCTGATTATCGCTTGTCCGCGCAGTCGCGCGAAGAAGCAGGGAAAGGTTCGAGCCGCCGCCTGCGTCGACTAGAAGGTCTAGTTCCAGCCATCGTTTACGGTGGAAAGAACGAGCCTAAGTCGATTCAATTGGCTCATAAAGATCTGAAGCGTGCATTGGAAGAAGAAGCTTTCTACTCTTCGATCATCACTCTTGAGATTGACGGTAAAGAAGAGCCAGTGATCTTGAAGGCACTTCAACGCCATCCAGCGAAGCCTGTTGTATTGCATGCTGACTTCCAGCGCGCCTCAGCAGACACCGTGTTGAAAGTTAACGTACCTGTCCACTTCTTGAATGAAACAACCTGTAAAGGTGTCAAGATGCAGGGCGGCGTTATCCATCGCGATGCCGTTGAAATTGAAGTGTCTTGTTCACCAAAAGATCTTCCTGAATATATCGAAGTCGATTTGGCTGACGTTGAACTCGACCAGGTTATTCACCTGTCAGACATCAAAGCACCGAAGGGCGTCACCTTTGCTGCTTTGGCACACGATTCAGACCTTCCAGTTGTGAGTATTCACAAGGCGAAGGGCGCATCAGCTGATGCTGAACCAGCAGCTGACGCAGCAGAAGGTGAGTCTGAAGGCGACGAGTGAGCACCTACAAGCTCATCATAGGGCTCGGGAACCCCGGGCCTGAATATGCAGAAACCCGGCACAATGCCGGGTTTTGGCTGTTAGACGCCCTCGCAAACCAAATATCAAGCTCGCTCACAGCAGAATCAAAATTCTTTGGCCTAGCCGGAAAAGGCTTGATCGGTCCACAATCGGTCCATCTATTAAAGCCGATGACATTTATGAATCGCTCGGGGCAAAGTGCTCTCGCACTGGCTCAGTTTTATAAAATTGAACCCGAAGAAATTCTTGTCGTACATGATGAGCTTGATATTGAGCCTGGACAAATCCGTCTCAAACAAGGCGGAGGCCATGGTGGCCACAATGGGCTTAGAGATCTACATCGTGTCTTTGGACCGGAGTATGCGAGAATCCGCGTCGGCATCGGTCATCCAGGACACAAATCTAAGGTTCATGGATACGTTTTGGGAAAGGCATCAGTCGAGCAACGCGACCAGATCGATGACGCGATCGACCACACTCTTAAATTTATGACAGACATCGTTCAAGGCAGTTGGGATCAAGCCATGAACGCCCTGCATCAGCGCTAAAGGAGATAGCATGGGTTTCAAATGCGGCATTGTTGGACTTCCAAACGTTGGGAAATCAACGCTTTTCAATGCATTAACAAAGGCTGGAATTGAAGCCCAAAACTTCCCTTTCTGCACGATCGAGCCAAATGCGGGCGTTGTTCCAATTCCAGACCCACGCCAAGATCAACTGTCGGAAATCGTCAAACCTGAGCGCGTCGTGCCAACAACGATGGAATTTGTTGATATTGCGGGACTTGTCGCCGGCGCATCCAAAGGTGAGGGTCTTGGTAACCAGTTCTTAGCCAACATCCGTGAAACCGACGCAATTGCGCATGTTGTTCGCTGTTTTGATGATGAGAACATTGTTCACGTCGCCGGTAAAGTCGATCCAGAATCTGATATCGAGGTCATTAACACTGAACTCGCGCTTGCTGACCTGGAATCCGTTGAAAAGCAGATGCACAAAGCGCAAAAGCAAGCCAAAGGCGGTGACAAAGACGCCAAAGCATTGATGACAGTGTGCGAGAAAATCCTCCCTGTCCTAAATGAAGGAAAGCCGGTCCGCTCTGTTGAATTATCCGATGATGAACTCGCCGTCATCAGGACACTGCATCTCCTGACGATCAAGCCAACGCTCTACATTGCGAACGTTGCAGAGGATGGGTTTGAGAATAATCCGTGGCTTGAGAAAGTGCGTGAAATCGCAGCCAGCGAAAATGCCGAAGTGGTTCCAATCTGCAACAAAATTGAATCAGAGATTGCTGAACTTGATGATGACGAGAAAGCAGAGTTCCTTGAGGAACTTGGGCTTGCTGAAGCAGGACTCGATCGCGTCATCCGAGCAGGGTACGCCCTCCTCGGCCTACAAACGTACTTCACAGCCGGCGTTAAAGAAGTTCGGGCGTGGACGATCCCTGTGGGCTCAACAGCCCCTCAGGCAGCCGGAAAAATCCATACTGACTTCGAAAAAGGCTTTATCCGAGCCGAAGTCATCGCATTTGATGATTTTGTCAGCCTAGGGGGCGAGCAAGCTGCAAAAGATGCAGGTAAGTGGCGGTTAGAAGGAAAGGAATACATCGTTAAAGATGGCGACGTAATTCACTTCCGATTCAACGTCTAAACTTTGACAGAGGTGCGAAACTTCAGTATCTTTCGCGCCTCTTCTGAATGGCTATGTAGCTCAGCTGGTTAGAGCACAGCACTCATAATGCTGGGGTCGCAGGTTCAAGTCCCGCCATAGCCACCACCTTTTCTTGGTCCATACCGGACACATGGGTAACGTTTTATTCCGAGGGCACAGGTCAGGTCATTAGGGACAACTGTACCTCTTCAACGGAAATATTAAGTTTTCTCTAATGCGCTACCGAACTGGTTAAAGTGCATCAATATGGCCGTAACTTCGCTCAGACGTCTCTGGAAACTCGTTTTAAGCGCTCGCTCCTTGACGCTGTGATCCCCATCACCAAAAGGGCCAAACCCATCTAGCGTCGCAACACCCAGCGCTGCGACGGTATTTGCGTCACTGACCCCGCCACGCCGCTCTGTAGGTAATGGATATCCGAGTACCTCAGCGATTTCATACAGTAGCTCTGATTGATTTCTGTTGGGCTCCATGACATCGCGTTGCAACCGACCCGACAAAACCACTTTCGCACCAGATGCCCACTCGCGAGCAGCGAGTTCTTCAAAAGAAGTCAAAACACGGTCTCGCTCTGATGGCTTTGTAAATCGAACCTCGACGGTGATTTCAGCTTTTGGTGAAATCGTATTTGCTCCAATACCCCCTGAAATTTTTCCGGGATTCACTGTAGTGCCCTGTTCTAAATCTGTTAACTGAACAAGCTCCAGCAACAACTCAGCAGCGATTCGATTTGCATCAACCCCGTCCGCATAGTGATTACCAGCATGAGCAGCCAACCCTTCAACAGTAAATTCGAACGTACCAATCCCTTTTCTAGCAACGACAACTTCGTGGTTAGGTCCGGCTGCCTCAAAATCCAAACAAATGTCGTAATCAAGAGCCAGTGATTGAGTCAGAGAAGTACTATCGTCTGATCCTTTTTCTTCATCGCTCACTAATAAAAAATCAATGTTCGCGATACCTCCAGCCGTTTGATACACAGCCCTGAGAGCCTGTAAAGCGATCAGGTTTCCACCTTTCATATCGCAAACACCGGGGCCATACACCCACTCATCGTCTTCATCGAACTGTTCGAATGATCCAGGTGGGAAAACTGTATCGAGATGGCCGAGTAACAGCACGCGCTTTTGGCCTTCGATAAAAGAGCTACGAAACAGTAAATGGTCGCCTATGGTTTCGCGCGGATAGCGTACCTCTGAATAACCAATTTCCTGAATCCATTCCGAAAATAACAGACCGTGGGTATCAACACCTTCCTTGTTCCAAGTGTAAGAGTTGATCTCAACTAACTGTTTAAGTTCCTCAAATGATACAACTGACAAATCAGATAACCCTCTTCGCATGCATGGCTTCCTTACCTCGAGACGAAATACCTTCAAAGTCCTAATGAAGGCCTTAGTTGAGTTAGCAAAAATACTGCCAACGAATGGCATACCGATTGCTGAGAACATCGTGAGCGGTCTTTGAAAAAGGAGTGAAGACGGTGAAAAAGCAAGCCACTGTAGGCCTCTGGATGTATCAAAACGGGGGCGGCGATGTCATTGAACAACGCTTGAAGAGTGATCTCAGTGCGTTAGGTATCGAAACGATTTCGGGCCTTAATTTGGCTCACGCTTGCTCCAAAATGGGGCAGACCACCTGTCATGGAACCATCATGGAGCATCTTGATCTCTTTTTTTCCTACAATGCTGGGGAGCAGACTCCATACCAAGTCCACCTCTACGAAGCACTTGGGCGGGCCATACCAACAATCAATACGTACGACGCATTTAAGATCACCGAAGATAAATTTTTCACCAGCACCATTTTGGCTAGAAATGGAATTCCCACATCGGATTTCCGATTGATCCACCGTGACGATGTTCCTGGTCTGAAAAAAACCGTACAAGACTGGAACGGACAAGTGGTCTATAAGCCTGTCGAAGGCTGGGGGGGCGCGGGAATATTCAAAATCGAAGATGAGCGATCAGTCGATGTCTTAGTTCCTTTCATCCAGAGACTTGATCTCCCTCACCTTTACCTTGAACGATTCGTAAATTATGACAAAACCGATTTTCGAGTCGACATTGTCAACGGAGAGTTTATTGGCTGTTATGGGAGACAGGCTCCCGATGATGATTGGAAAACGAACGTCACTAGCGGGGGGCGCGTCATACTCAAAGAGCCCAACGATCGAATTATCGAATTGAGCTTAGCCGCTGCCAAAGCTGTTGGCGCAGACATCGCTGGTGTTGACATCATCTACGATCTCGATTCAAACGATTATCTTGTGCTTGAAGTGAATGGTATCCCGGCATTTGCAACGCCGGATCAAGAAGCCATGGGGATCGACTTTAATGACCGAAAAATAAATGCGATAGTTCGGTTAATTGATCAACGGATCCAAGAGCAAACTAACAACACCTTCGGAGTTTCGTGAAATCTAATTATCTGTCTTTCAAAGGTCTAGAAGCTCTTCTGGAAGATCTTAAACACCACTATCCGCAATACATCAATATTGAAACGATTGGAGTATCTTGGGAACAACGCCCTCTGTATGCAGTGACAGTATGCGACCCGGAAAAGGATCCCAGTCAACAACCAGGTCTGTTGATACAAGGGACAATCCATGCACGCGAATGGATAGGAATCGAGTTGCTCTCGTACTTTTTACAGTACGTCACGTCACGTCTCGACTTTGATCCAAAGATTCGGGAGCTGCTTCAAACAACAACCCTGTATGTAATTCCTTGCGTCAATCCTGATGGCTTCGAATACTCAAGGAAACACTATTCATTTTGGCGAAAAAACAGACGAGACAATGGTGATGGAACCTTCGGAGTCGATTTAAATCGTAACTTTCCTGTTTTTTTTCGACCGTCATCGGATACAGCTTCGAATACATATGGTGGTCCAGAGCCTTTATCTGAACCAGAGGCGAAAGCATTAGCACAATTTGTAGATGCACATCCAAATATACGTATCGCGCTCGATTACCACTCACAAGGAAATGTCTTTTTCCCAGCTCATCGTGGCCGTCACGAAGCAGAGGTGGAAAGCACCGACCTCAATACACTGTGCGCTGACATGGCTAAAAAGATCTTCCAAGTCACTGAGCGGAGATATGGCATTCATCGAGGCCGCCCACCCTCGAACATGGTCCACGGCAGTGCACGAGAATATTATTTTTCTCGCGGAATTCTTTCGACGGTCATTGAAGTGGGAAGTCGCAATATTCCTGACTATCTTAAAGTCATGCGTCAAAGTATTCTCGAACACATTCCGGCGCTGCTCGAAGCATGGAACACCACCCGCGCTCACGGTTCAAGCGCCCCACCAAGACCTGAATTGTTTAACCCCACCAGAGTCAGCCATGACTACGTACAAGTCGCATGGGAATATCCGAGCGACAGAAATGTTGTCTTCGAAATTTACCGGTCTGAGCAACACAAATTTTCGGCAGATGCGTCTACGTTAATTACTGAAACCAAAAGTAACCGGTTTTTTGACCAGCCTCTTAAGTCCAATAGACTTTATTTTTACCAGATAAGAGCCCGCGATCTTCAGTCGGGGGTTCGTGGACCATTTGCTCCACAGATCAAAATTCGAACGAGAACCTCACCGGGAACGCGCTTCACTATATTGACCACTGAGCCTGGTATGGCCGGCTCCGCATTCGAGCACTTCGAGAAAGCAACATCCGATTATTACGGAAAGTTTTCAATATTCGTCGGTGCCAGCAAAGTCCATGGGCGACTGCTCGGCGGTGTTGTCTTTGACACAGGAAGTCTGCCCACCGGCGCTTCATTGGAACATGCTCAGTTTTCCATCTATCCGATGAATCGGGTTGACGCGACTATCGAGGATTTTGGGGAGTGGCGGTTTAGCTTGATTCATCTGAAAAGCCCAAACGAGATTTACAGCTATGACAAACTCCTTAATGCGGAAGTACTAGCAAAGAGTGCCGCTATCCAATCCGATGAAATGACACAAGGAATTTGGCATCAATGGGAGTTTGAAAAATCCGACCTCAAGGCACTGGAAAAAGAGGCAACACATGGATTCTTGGCTGTTCGAATTGAAGGTCCAGAAGATATACCCGCTGGTGAAACGAGCCAGGTCATTCAGTTTGATATCGGCGATGGACCATTTGGGGGCGGTATCAATTTCAGACCCAATCTCGCGTTAGCTTATCAACCAAGCGCGACTAAAATCATCATTCAACCATATGAATTGAAATCAGTTAGTCCAAACGAGATCTCACATGGCTCCTTAATGGTGGGATTCGATGACTCCGGGTCCAAACAATACGGAAGCCTGTCGTTTTCACTCTCGGAAATACCCCCTCAATCCGAGATCACTAAAGCCACTTTGGTACTGAAAAACTTTTCCGTGTTGATGGAACAGCATGATCTCAGATTCTCAGTTGAAGCGATTGGCCACAAAGTCGCTCGGTACCAGGATTTCAAAGGACGAGATAAGCAGCTCATTATCGGCTATGAAGTTTCAGATGAAGCCTTACTGGAAGAGAACGAGCATCTATTTCATTTCGACGCCGACGGCTTGAGATATCTTCGCCAGCTAAGTGAGAAAGACGATACGCTTGAGTTAGTGGTACGTGCAACTTCCCCCGATAGTCGCGGTATTCCGGATACACGTATCAATTGGGGGCGCTCATCAAAGGATGTTGAGATCCGTCTTTCATGTGTTCCCGACAAGTCCTTAAGCGAGAGCCAACTATGCTCACAGTTAATAGCTGAGAGAACACCTACCAGCACAGTAGTTTCATGGGAGACTGACATTGCGAATATGCTGGTACAAATAACGAGGAATCGTTTTCATGAGCCTCTAGTCCCAACAGATGGCGTTCATATTTATTCAGGAACTGGCAATGTCTGCGAAGATTTGACTTCGTGTCCTACGCTTTCAACTTGGTACAGTATTTTTCTTGTAGACGAATTTGGTCATTGGAAATTTTTAAGATCGACTCAGTCGCTTCCCGATGATTCAGCGGAAGCCCGAACATACCAAGCGCCCAGTGACGATCAATTTGAAATATTTCCTGCGATCCAATAGTTTTGGTTTGCACAAACTATTGGAGTTTATCTGACGAAATAAACGGTCGGAAAATGGTTGAGTTATCGTAGCGCATGGTCTGTGAACGAGCATCAAAGTGACTTGACTACTTCTATACTAGAACGCACTTTTGCATGACTAACATTTTGTTTTTAGTTGATTTTAT